>JBEGOG010000097.1:0-6857 GCA_041182125.1 Pseudomonadota bacterium | reverse complement strand
ACCAGAGCCAGACCCTTCCAGGACGAGCGCGCCGAAAGACGGCTCCATTCCTCGGGCGAGAAATAGTCGGTCGGTTTGACGCGGGCGGCAATGGCCATGTTTGGCTTTCAACAGCTGGGCTGTATGGATTGATCGGATGGATCAAGAGTAGGACCGAGCCGTGTTGGGGTCAATCTGACGGCATCATCTTGAAACATCCCTTAGCCATGGCCATCTCTGGAGACGTTGGATTATGGCCTATGCCGTTACGGGTGGTCTGTGACCAACGAAGTCGCTTTTTCCCTTAGGGCTTCGCCTATGAACAGAACGATCCTCTTCGACAGTCCGTTTCTCTTGGGCTTCGATCATACCCGCGCGCTGATCGAACGGGCTGCCAAAGCGGCGGCTGAAGGCTATCCGCCCTACAATGTCGAAGAACGGACTGAGGGACGCCTGCGCATCACCTTGGCCGTCGCTGGGTTCTCGCCTGAGCAACTGTCGGTCACGGTTGAGGACAACCAACTGGTCGTGACGGGCCGGGGCGACAAGGACCGTGGTCCGGGAGGCGCAGACCGCGCCTATCTGCACCGGGGCATCGCCGCTCGCAATTTCGTCCGCAACTTTGTCTTAGCGGACGGGATGGTGGTCCAGGGAGCCAGCATGGAGCATGGCCTCCTCCATATCGATCTCGAACGCCCACAGCCCGAAAGGCTGATCCGGGAGATCCCCATCAAGACGCTGGGCTGCAGCGGGCTTGAGCTTTTGCAAGAAGGAAGCGGTCATCATGACGCTGAAATTGAGTTTAGAAGAGTTCGCGGCCTTGGGCGCACCGCACATGGTCTATGTGCGACCTGTTAAGGCTGCGCAGATCCTAGCCTCGACCCCGGTTGAGGATATTGGCGGTATCCCAATCGACCCTGACCAGATCCTTTATGCGGTCCACGGGGCTAACGGCGCTTGTCTTGCGATCCTTGGTGACCGTGATTCAGCCGTAGCAGTGGCTCTGGCCAATGAGATGGCACCGGTATCGGTCCATTAGATCTGGCTAAGGCGTAGCCTAGGCGGCTGACGCCTCTTGTTCTTGAACCAGTAGGGCGAACAGGGCGTCGGCCGTATGGGACTGGCGAAGTTGCTCGCGCAGAGCGGGACGGCGCAAGATCCGGCTAACCCTTGCCAAGGCACGCAAATGCTCAGCGCCAGCATCGGCAGGTGCAAACAGGGCAAAGAGCAGATCAACGGGCTGTTCGTCGACGGCCTTGAAGTCGATCGGTGTTTCGAGACGCACAAAGACGCCCCTCATCCGCTCGAGGCCGCTGAGTCTTGCGTGCGGTACTCCCACCCCGTGACCGACGCCCGTAGAGCCGAGCTGTTCACGCTCTAGCAAGGCCTCAAGGACCTCTGGTGCCTTCAAGCCAAAACGCCGTGATGCCACGTCAGCAATCAGCGCAAGCGCTTGCCGCTTGGACGGTGCGTTCACCTGAGGGATGATCGCATCCACGTCCAACAGATCGCCGATTTGCATCAAGACACTCACTCTAAAACCTGCCCACGCGGGATCTTGGAACCGGGCGGGCAGGCCTTTTGCAGGTCCGTTCCGCTCAGCCCACTTTCAACGCCGTTTGTGTACGTTGAGGATCGATCCAGCCGATGTTCCCATCGGGTCGGCGATATACCACTGACAAACCGCCATGTGCGGCATTTCTAAACACGATTGTTTGCGATTCAGTCAAGTCCAACTCCATAACCGCCATAGAAACGGTCAGAGTCTTCAGTTGGGCTTCGGATTCCGCGATGATGACGCCCTTTGGGGCCTCGTGACCCTGATGGGCCTCATGGTCATCATCCCAGCCATCACCGTCGTCCAGATCGGTCTCGGGCGCGCGTAGGACAAAGAAGGATGCGGACTCGGCCTGCTTATGGCTCGCAGCCACCGAGTGGCTCTTTAACCTTCGCTTATAGCGCCGAATGCGGGTCTCGATCTTTTCGAGCGCCGTGCTGAAGGCGGCATGGGCATCGTGGCCCAGCCCATGGCTCAAAAGGGTTTGCCCGGAGGCGAGATGCACCGTGCAGTCCACACGGAAAGAATGGCCCTCACGGGAAACCACGACCTCAGCGTCACCGCCTCGGTCAAAATATTTACCGATGCTGCTCATAATTTCGTCCGAAACCCGCGAACGCAAGGCCTCGCCGACGTCGACATGTTTGCCGGATACTAGGACTTTCATGACCCCAGTCCACACCCGGCCGATAGGGCAAGTCAATTGCGCACAAAGGCCCAACCATCGGTTAGAGGGCTCTTGGCGATCACGTTATCGGCACCTTGAGACAGGCCCGAGGCTAACGGCCGCTAGTCCGCGTCGCGCATCAGGCGGCGGCGATCGACCGAGGAGGGGATGCGCAGCGCCTCGCGATATTTGGCAACCGTTCGCCGGGCAATATCGACGCCGGTTGCACTCAAGAGCTCGACCAGACGATCATCGGACAGGACCTTGCGGGTGATCTGTTCGCCATCGATCAGGTGCTTGATCTTGTGACGCACGCTTTCGGCCGAATGGGCCTCGCCGCCATCGGAGGATTGGATCGCGGCGGTGAAGAAGAATTTCAGCTCAAATACTCCGCGCGGTGTGGACAGGTACTTGTTGGAGGTCACCCGGCTGACCGTAGATTCGTGCATGCCGATGGCGTCGGCCACCGTCTTGAGGTTCAGAGGGCGCAGGTGCTCGACCCCGTAGGCGAGGAACCCATCCTGCTGGCGGACAATTTCGCTGGAGACCTTGAGAATGGTCTTGGCCCTCTGATCAAGGCTGCGGACCAGCCAGTTGGCCGAGGACAGGCACTCGGACACGAAGGTCTTGTCGGCCTCGCTGCGCGCCTTGCCCGCGATCTGGGCGTGATAGCGTTGATCGACCAACAGGCGGGGTAGGGTGTCGCTGTTGAGCTCAACCAACCAGATCCCGCCGGGGCCCTCGCGAACAAACACGTCGGGCACAACAGTCGGCGAGGTGTCAGACCCAAAGGCCGCGCCGGGGCGAGGGGTCAGGGCCTTCAGCTCGGCGATCATCTCGCGCAGGTCCTCATCATCGACCCGGCAAACCTCGCGCAAGGCGGCCATATCCCGCCGTGCCACCAGATCCAGCCGGTCGAGCAGGGCGGCCATGGCCGGATCGAACCGGTTCTTTTCCTTCAGTTGCAGCATCAGACATTCGCGCACATCGCGGGCAAAGACGCCGGTCGGCTCGAACCCTTGCAGGCGGTTCAGCACCGTCTCAACGCGCGGCAGGTCACAGCCCAAGCGTGAGGCTAAATCGGCCAGGTCGGCGCGGAGATAGCCCCCCTCGTCGACACTATCGATCAGCACGGCGGCGATGGCCCGATCTGGCCCGTCCAGCCCCGCCAGATGCATCTGCTCTTCGAGATGTTCGTTAAGGGTCTTTTCTTTGGTCAGCAGGCTTTCGAAATCGCCATCGGCATCAAAGCTGCCGCCGCTGCCGGCCTTGGACCAGTCGATCTGGCCGCCTGCCTGCATGGCCTCGCCGCCCTCGCCGCTGGAGCGTTCACCGGGAGAGGCGTCGGCATAGAGATCGCGATGGTCGGCATCCATGGCCTCGGTCGCATCATTATCGGAGATGCGGTCGGTGGCCATATCGTGGCTGAGGGGCGCGTCGGGGGCGGCCTCGACCTCGGCTTCTGCGTCGCGATCATCCTTTTGAAGCAAGGGGTTGCGTTCGATCTCGGCCTCGACAAAGGCCTCTAGCTCAAGATTGGAAAGTTGCAGCAGTTTTATCGCCTGCTGCAATTGAGGCGTTAGGACCAGGCCCTGTCCCTGGCGAATATCCAATCGTGCGGCGAGCGCCATGGCGGTTGTTAAGGGTCCTAGACGGGTTTGGATGGAGACCAGAACCTGCGATCCGAGGTCCCAACCGGATTCGTCAAAGGATGAACTTTTATGGTTAACAAATTATCGCGCCCCTAGGGTGAGAGGGCGATCTTTACCGCTAGGGACCGGTTAATCGAAGCGATCGCCCAGATAGACGCGGCGCACTTCGGGGTCGGCGAGGATCTCGTCGGGCGAGCCTTCGAACAGCACTTCGCCCGCATGGATGATCGAGGCCCGGTCGATAATGTCCAGCGTCTCGCGGACATTGTGGTCGGTGATCAAGATGCCGATGCCACGCTCGCTAAGATAGCGGATCACTTCGCGAATGTCGGCAATGGCCAGCGGGTCTATCCCTGCAAAGGGCTCGTCCAGCAGCATGAAGGCGGGTTCGCTGGCCAGGGCACGGGCAATCTCGACCCGCCGACGCTCGCCGCCCGACAGGGCCACGGCGGGCTGATCTTTCAAATGATCGATGCGAAGTTCGGCCAACAGGTCCTTGACCACGGCCTTGGCCTTACGATCATCCTGTTCGCGCATCTCGACCACGGCCATGACGTTCTGCTCGACGGTCATGCCGCGAAAGATCGAGGCTTCCTGTGGCAGGTAGCCAACGCCCATCCGGGCGCGCTGATACATGGGCAGTTCGGTAATGTTCTCGCCGTCCAGATAGATCGAGCCATAGTCGGCCTGAATAAGGCCGGTGATCATATAAAAACAGGTGGTTTTTCCCGCGCCATTGGGTCCCAATAGGCCCGCGACCTCGCCGCGTCGCAGCCGCAAGGACACGCTCTTGACGACCGGACGGCCTCGGAACGACTTGCCGATATGATCCACCGTCAGGCCGTCTGCCATGTCAGCGGGCAGGGCGGTGTTCAAGGTCTCGAGCGGGGGAAGGGCCATCTGTTAGCCTATGGCTTAGGCGCAGGGGCGGCGGGCGTGCTGCTCTTATTGGGATAGAAGACCCCGCGAACCCGTCCGGGCTTGCCACGACCCTTGGCCCCGGTTTCCATCGTCGCCTTACCGGTCTTGACCACAATACTGAGGCGGTCACCGCGCAGAACATTGGTACCCTGAGCCACCACCACCTGACCGCTCATGACGATCGTGTCGTTGGCTGCGGTATAGATCGCCGAGTCGCTGCGCACCGTCTGTTGCGGCGTGACATAAAAGACTTCGCCGACCGCTTCCATCCGATCAAGCACGCCGCAGCGGCCCGCGGTCTTGGCATTGATCAGGGTGATGGTGTTGGCGCGCAGACGGCTCTGGTCCTGCACGGCCTCGGCGCTGCCGCTCCAGATGGCGCGGCACTCTTCGTTGATGGCTTCAAGGCGGTCTGCGGTCACGTCGACGGGCGCGTCGCTGGAGGGCGCAATCTGAGCTGAGGCCGAGCCTGCACTCAAGGCCAGACCCAAGGCTGCCCAAGCCGCCAAAGTCACTGCCGTAATTCGGTTCATCAGACCCTCGTTCCTATCGCGCGCCAACCCTACCGGGAAAAGATGGCGATTCTCTGTTTAGTCCCGTTTCATCCGTCCGTGAACATTTCCACGAAAGATGATGCGTTTGCCGTTGTCATAGATGCCGTAATTGTCAGCCCGAATGGTCCCGGTTGGCCCCGTGCCCTCAACGGTCTGGTTGCCTTCGACCACGCCAGATTGGGTATTGATGACGGCCTTGCCGGTCTTGAAAACATAGCCTTCAGGGCTGGAAAACACCACATTGCCGTCCAGATGCAAGATCTTGTCGGCCTCATGGAACTGGCCATGGTCAGCCTTGGCCGAGGTCGGGGCAGGATTATTGACGTTCAGGCTGATGACCGGCTTGACCAGCACGATCTGCTTGAAGTCGCTATCCGACCTTGAGGCCTCAGCCGCCCCCAACATAAAGGCCCGACCATCGCCGTCTCGGCCATAGAATTTCGGGTTGATCATCCGGATTGCGGCACCCGAACCGCGCACATCGATGATCGTCGCCAGCAGGGCCTTGATCACGATCCAGCCGATCAGTCCGACCACGATGGATATGGCCGCTGCGGGCAGGGCCTTTCGCAGCAGGTGAATGATCCGCGAACGGCGCCGCCACTGGTCCATGTTGCGTCGGCGGCGCAGCACGTCCTCTGGGATAGCGTCAAAAACAGGATCGGCAGCAAGGGTCATGGGTTGGGATCAGGGGTCCTAGATCAGGCGTGCGCGAAGATGTCGTTATCTTCCCACCCTGCCAGATCGAGCGCGGCACGGTGCGGCAAAAACTCAAAACAGGCCTTAGCCAAGCCATCGCGCCCTTCGCGCACCAACATGGCATCCAGACGGTTGCGTAGGGCGTGCAGGTTCAGCACATCCGAGGCCGCATAGGCGATCTGTTCGGGCGACAGGGTGGCAGCCCCCCAGTCGGAGCTCTGCTGGGCCTTGGACAGTTCGATGGTCAAGAGCTCGCGCGACACGTCCTTGAGGCCGTGGCGGTCGGTATAGGTGCGGGCCAGCTTGGACGCGATCTTGGTGCAATAGACCGGCGCGGTCAGAACGCCCAGATGCAGCAGGAACATGGCAATATCAAACCGGCCAAAATGGAAGATCTTAAGAACCTTTGGATCGGTCAGGATGCGCTTGAGATTGGGTGCGTCATAGCCGGGGCGGCTCATCTGCACCACATGGGCATCGCCATTGCCGCTCGACAGCTGAACCACGCACAGGGGATCACGGCCCAGACGCAGGCCCATGGTCTCAGAATCAATCGCCACGCTAGAGCCGAGGTCGAGCCCATCGGGCAGATCGCCCACATGCAGAAAATTGGTCACAGGATGCACGCGGCTCCGACTGAGCGCCTTGGATAAGGCCAGGATATGGGACCGGCTGAACCGGCCAGCCTTCCTCCCGAAACTAGGCCCTCCGCCTGCGCCGCGCAAGGACAGGCTGGAGTGTCCCCGGTGCCTAGCCCTCGCCCCCTTGGGGGAGAGGGTTGGGTGAGGGGGTCATCCCCCGTCCCCTCCACTGCGTTTCCTGCGATA
>JBEGOG010000096.1:0-11728 GCA_041182125.1 Pseudomonadota bacterium | reverse complement strand
GATCAGCACCATGCCGAGGTCGTCTGGGGCGGCTTTGATGAGAATACGGCGGCGGGCCTTTGCTATACGTCGGGCACGACGGGCAACCCCAAGGGCGTGCTTTATTCGCATCGGTCGAACTATCTACACACCTTGATTGGCCTTCAGACCGATGTGTTAGGCCTGTCTGCCCGGGACGTGATCTTGCCAGTCGTGCCGATGTTCCATGCCAATGCTTGGGGCATTGCCTTTGCCGCGCCAGCGGTCGGGTCCAAGCTGGTCATGCCCGGCGCCAAGATGGACGGTCAGTCGATCTTTGAGCTGCTGGAAACCGAAGGCGTCACCTTCTCCGCGGCCGTGCCGACCGTTTGGCAGATGCTGCTGCAGCACCTGCAGTCGACGAACAGCAAGCTGACCACCCTCAAGCGCGTGGTCATTGGCGGCTCGGCCTGTCCCGAAGCCATCATCCGCGCCTTTGGCGACGACTATGGGGTGGATGTGACCCATGCTTGGGGCATGACGGAAACCTCGCCGCTGGGCACCATCTCCCGGCCGACCGCCGAGGTTGAGGCCTTGGGTCCTGATGAGGTCATCCCCTTCAAGCTCAAGCAGGGCCGCGCGCCGGTCGGCATCGAGCTGAAGCTGACCAATGATGAGGGCCGTGAACTGCCCCATGACGGCACGACCTTTGGCCGTCTCAAGATCCGCGGCGCGACGATCGCTTCGGCCTATTTCAAGCAGGAAGGCGGCAATATCCTCGACGAGGACGGCTTCTTTGACACGGGCGACGTCTCGACCATCGATCAATATGGCTTCATGCAGATCACCGACCGGGCCAAGGATGTGATCAAGTCTGGCGGCGAATGGATCTCTTCTATCGAGATCGAAAATATCGCTGCGGGCCATCCCAAGTCGGCTCTCGCCGCCGTCATCGGCATTGCCCATCCCAAATGGGATGAGCGGCCCCTGCTGCTGGTCAAGCTGCGTGAGGGACAGACCAGCACCAAGGAAGAATATCTTGCCTTCCTAGATGGCAAGATCGCCAAGTGGTGGACGCCAGACGACGTGGTCTTTGTCGAAGACATTCCGCTGGGTGCGACGGGCAAGATCGACAAGAAGATCCTGCGTCAGCAGTTCGAGACCTACAGGCTGCCGACCGCCTAGGGGTCTTGTCCATCTGGCTACAGTCTATAGGGTCTGATCAAACAACCCACGGGGCACTTCGATGAAAATCAGCATTACGGCGGCCAAGACCTATTTGCGGATCGCGCTTTTGATTGCGGTGCTTCCGGTGATCTCGATTGTCGTGGGGGCGGTGGCCACCAAGACCGGCCTGTTGGACTGGAAGCTCGGCTTCGGGCTCTTGACCTTCAGAGGCCCACCCATGATCGCCATGCTCAGTGTGGCGACGGGCGTCATTGGTCTGGTTGTGGCCCTGATGGCCGGGATCAAGGATCTTTGGCTGCGGGCAGCGGCCCCCTTGGTCGTGACCTTGGTGGTCATGGGCGGATTTATGGGGCTGAAATCGGTCGCGACCTCGGTGCCGCCGATCCATGACGTGGCCACGGACTGGTCAGAGCCCCTAACCTTCTCCGACGCGGTCATGGCTTCGCGCGGTTCGGAGTCCAATCCCGTCCTTCCCGATCCTTTGGCCCCCGATAAGAAGAGCCGGGTTGCTGATCTCAATGCTAAGGCCTGCCCCGAAGCCAAGCCTGCGGTGTTGGCAGAGGCCCCGGCTGCAGCCCATGGCAAGGTCAAGGCAGCCCTTGTGGCGGTGGGTCTGACCGTCGTGACAGACGATGCGACGACCGGCCGGATCGAGGCCGTGGCCACCAGCCGTCTCTATGGCTTTAAGGACGATGTGGTGGCACGGGTTCGGGCCAAGGATGCGGGCACGCAGGTCGATTTCCGCTCGGTCAGCCGCGTGGGCATGTCCGACCTCGGTGCCAACTGCAAGCGCATCACCGCGATCCGCGCCCTACTGCTGAAATAGACGCCCTAATCTGGCAGGCGCAGCAGGGTATCTAAACCCAGTCCCTTATGGGGCGCTGCGTCGGCCAGCAGGCGGCCATCCTTGACCATCTGGATGACGTGGGCCTGAATGGACCGCGCCGCCGCCGGATGTAGCCTAGAATCAACCGCCGCATAGATCACCGGCACGATGGTCAGGATCGAGGCTGGGCCTTTGGCCAGTTGCTCGATGATCTGGGCCTCGCGGGCGCGGCGATGGTCGGCATAGGCCTGAATAAAGGGCGCAGGCTCGGTGATGGGCGGGCCATGGGTCGGCCAGAGGGTGGCAAAGCCCTTGGCTTGAATCCGGTCGAGACTGGCGAAATAGGCTCCCATATCGCCGTCGGGCGGAGTGATGACGGTCGTCGACCAGCCCATAATATGATCGCCCGAAAACAGGGCGTTTTCCTCGGCCAGCCCATAACAGATATGGTTTGAGGTGTGGCCCGGGGTGGGGATGGCTTCAAAGGTCCAGCCGGGACCGGAAATGATCTCACCGCCCGACAAGATCACATCGGCCTTGAAGCCCAGATCGTCCCCGGCCTCCATCGTCACCTCACCGTCGCTGGTCTGGGCCTCGATGGGCATGGCGTAAATCTTGGCCCCCGTGCGCGCCGCCAGAGGGTGGGCGAGGGGGGAATGGTCCAGATGGTTGTGGGTGATCAGAATGTGGGTGACGGTCTCGCCCGCCACCGCCGCCAAGATCGCCTCCAGATGATCAGCCATGTCTGGGCCTGGATCGATCACCGCGACCTCACCCTTGCCGATGATGTAGGTGCCCGTGCCGGTAAAGGTGAAGGGGCCAGGATTGTTGGCAATGACCCGCCGGATCAGCGGCGAGACCTGATCGCATTGGCCATAGTCAAACTTGATCTCGCGAACAAAGGGGATCATCGGCTGGGCTCCTGAAGGACGGGTCTAGCGGCGAAGGACGCTGGATAGATCATAACCGGCAGCGGTGCCGAGCGCGATCAGTTCGGGGACCTCGCGCTCGCCGCTGACCATTTGGCCGATGGCCCAGGTGACGATCGAGCGGGTGCCAGAGCGGCAATAGGCCAGAACCGGTCCGCCAGCGTCAGAAATAGCGCTGCGCATCTCCTCGACCTGATCGGGTGTGGGTCCGCCGCGCACGGGGATATGGACATAGCTCATGCCGAGCGCCTCAGCGGCGGCCCGGACCTCTGCGCTATTGATCTGGCCTGCATCTTCGTCGTCAGGACGGTTGCAGATGACGCGCTTGACGCCTTGGCTGGCGGCGACGTTCAGATCGGACAGAGCAATTTGTGGCGAAACGGAAAAGTCTGCTGTGACGGGGCGGATGGACGACATTTTCTTTTCTCTCCGAGGCGTTTCGGCGGGGTGCTTCGTTGACATTCTAGGGTGCGGATGAAACCTTCGCCGCTGGTTATCGGTCACTATACCGGTAAAATGGATTGTTGAATGTTTCGCTTTTTGCTTCGTCGTCTGATGGTGGCTGTTCCGACCCTTTTTCTTGTGGTCACGGCGGCCTTTTTCATGATGCGCGCTGCCCCCGGCAACCCCTTTGACTCCGATCGCAAGCTGCCGCCCGAGGTCGAGCGCAGCATTATGGCCAAGTACGGTATGGACCGGCCGCTGGGCGAGCAATATGTCGCCTATGTCGGCAATGTCCTGCAGGGCGACCTTGGTCCATCCTTGAAATATAAGGACAAGTCGGTTGCTGAACTGATCAGCGAGGGCTTGCCGACCAGCGCCGTCATTGGTCTGTCGGCCCTGACCTTGGCCTGTCTGGTGGGGATTGGGCTGGGGATCATCGCAGCCTTGCGGCAAAATCAGATGATCGACAATGTGACCATGGCTATCGCGGTCTTGGGGGTTTGTATCCCGACCTTTGTGACTGCGCCCCTGCTCGTGCTGGTCTTTGCCGCCAAGCTGGGCTGGCTGCCGACGGCGGGCTTGAACGGTATACGCAGCCTGATCTTGCCGGTCACGGTTCTGGCCCTGCCGCAGATCGCCATCATCTCGCGCTTAACCCGCGCTGGGATGATCGAGGTCCTGCGCTCCAACTATATCCGCACCGCCCGCGCCAAGGGCCTTTCTGAGGCGCGTATCGTTCTGCGCCATGGGCTGAGGGCCGCAATCTTGCCGCTGGTCAGCTATTTGGGCCCGGCCTGCGCCGGTCTGCTGACCGGGTCGCTTGTCATTGAGAAGATCTTCAGCCTTCCGGGCCTGGGCAAGAGCTTCGTCATCGGGGCGCTGCAACGGGACTATACGGTGGTGATGGGGGTGGTGATCGTCTATGCCGGACTGATCTTGCTGCTCAATCTGCTGGCCGACATCGCCTATGCCATGCTTGATCCGCGCGTGAGGCTGTCATGAGCAAGGGCTTCAGCTTGACCCCCGCCGCCCATCAAGGCCCCCAGACCATGGAGCGCGCCGCCGTCAAGGGCCGCAGCCTGTGGGATGATGCCCGCCGCCGCCTTCTGGCCAATCGTGCCGCGACGGTCAGTATGGGCCTGTTGCTGGCTCTCGTGTTGCTGGCCATTGTCGGGCCGTTCCTGACGCCCTTTACCTATGACCAGATCAATAAGAACGATGTCTGGGCACCGCCCCTGACCGCTGGGCACCTGATGGGTGCTGATTCTTTGGGCCGGGACCTTCTGGCGCGCCTACTGGTCGGCCTCAGGGTCTCTTTGGCCATCGGCGTGGTGGCCACAGCGGTCTCGCTGGTGATCGGCGTCATCTGGGGCGCGACGGCGGGTTATCTGGGTGGGCGGATTGACGAGCTGATGATGCGCTTTGTCGACATCCTCTACAGCCTGCCCTTCATCTTCTTCGTGATCCTGCTGATGGTCACCTTTGGCCGCAACATCATCCTGATCTTCCTGGCCATCGGCGCGGTCGAGTGGCTGACCATGTCGCGGATTGTGCGCGGCCAGACCCTATCGCTGAAGCAAAAGGAATTTGTCGAGGCGGCGCGGGCCGCAGGCCTGTCCGATCAGGCCATCATCACCCGCCATATTGTGCCCAACCTCTTGGGGCCCGTGGTGGTCTATGTGACCTTGACCATTCCTGCCGTGATCCTGGCCGAAAGTTTCCTCAGCTTTCTGGGCATGGGCGTGCAAGAGCCCCTGACTTCGCTGGGCACCCTGATCTCTCAAGGCGCGCAGGATATGGAGGCGGCGCCTTGGCTGTTGATCTTCCCGTCCGTGACCATGGTCGCGACCTTGATGTGCTTCAACTTCATCGGCGACGGGCTGCGCGATGCCATTGACCCGAAGGACCGCTGAGCCTTCGCCCCCGGCCCTAGCGGCTGCGTTGGGCGCGAATGGCGGTCTGGCCGTCTATATTGAGGAAGAAGCTGCCCAAGGCGGCACGGCGAATCTTGACGGTCGATCCGGCACGGGGCGCGTTGAAGGGGCTCTCGCTGTCGATCTGACGCCAGACCGCGCCGTCTTCGAGCACCATGATCCACTTGCCGTCGCTGCCCCGATAGGCCTCTTTCAGGGTCACGGTGACCTTGTCCAGCTCCTCTTTGGGCATGACCTTGTCGAAGATGGCCAAGGACGGCAGCTCAAAACCGAAGGCCTGCTTGCGGGCCGTGCTGGCCTGTTCACGGTCAATAACCACGATGTCGCCCTTGGTTTCAGCCTGATCCAGACTGGACGCTGCCGCATCAAAGCAGGCCAGCCGGGCCGCCGCATCCGTGGTCGCGCGGCAATCCAGCACCGCTTGGAACGCCGCCGCCCGCTTGGCCTTGATATCCGCCGCCAAGGTGGGCGACGTGATGGCCAGAGCCATGGTCAGACTGCCAACGCCCAGAGCCCAGACGCGAAGGGCCGCTGTTTTCGTGTTGCTATGATAGTGTGCCATCTGTTCACCCCTGTCCGAGACTCGGTCCGGCACCATTGAAGAGGCCTTAAGCGTGTTACGCAATCTGTTCCTTGTCTTTGTGGCGGCTTTAATGCTGAGCGGTTGTGGTCAGCCCCAGGCCGTGCGCGCGCCGTGCCCAGCGGGCAAGTTGTGTCTCGAGGCGGGCAATGGCAATGATCCGGTGTCGCTGGATCCGCACAAGACCCAAGGTACGTGGGAAAACCGCATCATTGGCGACATCATTGGCGACCTGATTGTCGGTCTGACCCAAGAGGATGAGGCTGCCAATGCCATTCCCGGCATGGCCACCCATTGGGAAACCTCGGCCGACGGCAAGGTCTGGACCTTCCACCTGCGCCGCGCCCTTTGGTCCGATGGTGTGCCCGTGACAGCCGACGATTTCGTCTATGCGCTTCGCCGGATCATGGATCCCAAGACCGGCTCGTCCTATTCGTCGCTGCTCTACATCATCCAGAACGGCCAAGCGGTTAACGAGAACAAGATGCCCCTGACCGCCTTGGGTGTGCGGGCCATCGATCCCCTGACCCTCGAAATTCGCCTAAACCACGCCGCGCCGTTCCTGCCGGAAATTGCCAAGCACAATTCGATGTATCCTGTGCCCAAGCATGTTGTCGAAAAGTGGGGCGACGATTGGAGCCGCCCAGAGCATTTCGTCGGCAATGGGCCCTTCAATCTGGTCTCTTGGAAGCTGGGTGACCGGGTGACGGTGGTCAAGAACCCCAAATTCTATGAGGCCGACACAGTCTGTCTGGACCAGATCAACTACTATCCCACCACCGATGCCAGCTCGGCCCAAAAGCGGGTCAAGAGCGGCGAGTTGGACGTCAATACCGATATCCAGTCCAACAAGATCGCCTTGCTGCGCGAGCCTGGCCAGATGCCGGACTATGTGCGGGTCAATACCTATCTGGGCACCACCTACCTAGCCTTCAATGGCTCGGTTCCCGCCCTCAAGGACCGGCGCGTGCGTCAGGCCCTATCGATGGCCATAGACCGCGAGTTCATCACCCAAAAGCTGCTGCGCGGGGGCCAGAGCCCAGCCAACAGCTTTGTGCCGCCCGGCGTTGCCAACTATCCCAATCCCGCCAAGGCCTTCTGGGCAGACTGGCCGCTAGCCAAGCGTCAGGCTGAGGCGCGCAAGCTGCTGGCGGCGGCGGGTTTCGGCCCCAAGACGCCCCTAACCATCACCATCAAGCACCGCAATTCTCCCGACCCGATGCTGTTCATGCCCGCCATCCAGGCCGACTGGAAAGAGATCGGGGTCAATGCCAAGCTCGAACAGAACGAGGGCCAGATCGCCTATCAGTCCTATCGCCTGCGCGATTTCGAAGTCGCCGATGCGGCCTGGATCGCCGACTATAACGACCCCATGACCTTCCTCTATCTGCAGCAGTCGGCCACCGGCACGCAGAACTATAGCGACTATGCGAGCCCCGCCTACGACGCCCTGCTGGCCAAGGCGGACAATGAGCCCGACGCGGTCAAGCGTTCGGCCTATCTCAGTGCCGCAGAACAGATCATGCTCGATGATGCGCCGATCGTGCCGATCTATTTCTACGTCAATAAGAACCTAGTCAGCCCCCGCGTCACCGGCTGGACCGACAACATCACCGACTGGCACCGGTCGCGGTACCTTTGCTTTAAGGATGCGGCGGGCAAGGGGAAGTAACCCCTGATTGAACCTTCGCCGAAGCCTCAAGGCTTACGGCAAATTCGCTAGTAAATACTACTTATAAGTGTGTCAAATTTGTAACGAGGAGCGATGAACCGTCGGCCCCAGCGGCCTCGGACATTGACCTCCCCCCACACGCCTTTGCATGGTGACACGATCTAGGGGTGGTTTTTTAAAATCGCCCCTTCAAATCGTATTCGATATCGTGATCGAACCTGAGGGGCTAATTCATGACCAATAGATTCCGCCGCCAATCTCTTTTGGCGACCACAATGATTTGTGGCGTTGTCGCATCCTTTGCCGCCGTGCCCGTCCACGCGCTCGCCGCCGACGCTAAGGCAGGCGAGGTTGAAGAGGTGGTGGTCACCGGATCGCGTATTCCACAACCTAATCTGATCACGACGAGCCCGGTCACTCAGGTCACCGCTCAGGACATTACCAGCGCCGGTGTGACCCGCGTTGAGGATATGGTCAATCAACTGCCTCAGGCCTTTGCCGCGCAAAACTCGACCGTTTCGAACGGCGCGTCAGGCACCGCGACGGTGAACCTTCGGGGCCTTGGCTCTGTTCGAACGCTGGTTCTGATCGATGGGCGCCGCATGCCCTACGGTTCGCCCAGCGAAACGGCTGCGGATATCAACCAGATTCCGGGCGGTCTGGTCGATCGTGTTGAAGTTCTGACTGGCGGCGCTTCGGCCGTCTATGGCTCTGACGCCCTCGCAGGCGTTGTCAACTTCATCATGAAGAAGGACTTCGAAGGTATTCGCGTTGATGCCCAGTATGGCCTGTTCCAGCATGATAACAGCTATGATGGTCCCGGCGATCTGCGCAATGTGATCAAGGGGCGCGCATCGACCAATCCTGCTCAATTCAAGTTGCCCGCCGACAATGTCTCAGACGGTATCAGCAAGGAAATCACCCTGATGATGGGTGTCTCCTCGCCAGACAAGAAGGGCAACCTCACCGCCTATGTAACCTATCGCAATAATGACAAGGTGCTTCAGGCGGATCGTGACTATTCGGCCTGTACCATCGGCGGTGCAACGGCGACGGTCTTTAGCTGCGGCGGATCGAGCACGGCATTCCCCGGTCGCTTCACTGATTTTGCCACCTATAACTACACACTTGATACAGCGACAAATGCTTTCAAGCCCTTCGTCGCTTCGCGCGATCAGTATAATTATGGCCCATTAAACTATTACCAGCGTCCGGACGAGCGCTATACGCTCGGTGCTTTCGGCCATTACGAGCTGAACGAGCACGCCGACATCTACACCCAGTTGATGTTTGCCGACTATTCGACCGTCGCTCAAATCGCGCCGTCAGGTGACTTTGGCAACACCACGACGATCAACTGCGACAACCCACTGCTGTCCGCCGGACAAAGGACCGCAATCGGCTGCACCAGCGCCTTGATCGCCTCGGGCGGTACGGTCGACATGACCATCCTTCGCCGCAATGTCGAGGGCGGTGGTCGCCAAGACGATCTGCGTTTCCAAAGCTATCGCCAAGTCGTTGGTGCGCGGGGTGACATCGGTCAGGGCTGGAGCTACGACGTCTATGGCCAGTTTTCGCGCGTCCAGCAGTCACGGACCTACAATAATGACTTCTCCGTCTCGCGTCTGACCAAGGCTCTTGATGTGGTGGATGTCAAAGGCGTCGCTACCTGCCGTTCGGTCGTCAATGGTACGGATCCCGCCTGCGTTCCTTACAACATCTTCAAGGCGGGCGGCGTAACCCAAGCGGCGCTAGACTATGTTCAGATCCCATTGGTTCAGACCGGCTTTACCACCCAGCAGGTGGTCAGCGGTTCGGTCACGGGCGATCTGGGTGAATATGGTCTGAAGAGCCCCTATGCCGACAGCGGTGTTGCCGTCGTGCTCGGCTTGGAAATGCGCCGCGACGTCTTGAGCAAGACGGTCGATTCGGCCTTCGCGACCGGTGACGGTGCGGGGCAAGGCGGCCCAACCAAGGGTCTGAAGGGCACGACCCAGGTGCGTGAATTCTTCACCGAAGCCAGTGTGCCGTTGGTCAATGATAAGCCTTTCGCGAAGCTGATCTCGCTTGACGCGGCCTACCGTAAATCGAGCTATTCGCGCGACATCGAGACCGACACCTATAAGGTCGGTGGTGACTGGGCACCGGTGGATGATATCCGCTTCCGGGCGAGCTATCAGCAGGCTGTTCGGGCCGCCAACGTGGTCGAACTGTTCTCAGCCCAGGCTGAAGGCCTGTTTGATCTGGCTGCTGATCCATGCGGCGCGTCCAAGAGCGCAACCTTGGCCCAATGTACCGCGACCGGCGTTCCAGCAGCCAATTATGGCAATGGCGCGGCCCTAGATAGTCCGGCCAACCAGTACACGCTGCTGGGCGGTGGCAATCCTAATCTTAACCCCGAAGAGTCTAAGACCAAGACCTTTGGTGTCGTGCTTGCGCCTCAATTCTTGCCGTCGTTCAACATGTCCGTCGACTATTTCGACATCGAGATCGAGAAGACCATTTCGACCTTCGGTTCCGAAAATACGCTCAATGCCTGCTATAAGCTCAATCTGGCCTTTGCCTGTAAGAGTATCCACCGCAACGCGCTTGGCCAACTCTGGACCAATGGCGGTTATATTGACGATCTCGCAACCAATATCGGTGCCTTGAAGACCACTGGCTATGACATCAACGCTAACTATAAGCTCGACCTCGATCAGGTGGGTCTAAAGGGCATGGGCAATGTCGCCTTTAATCTGGTTGGAACCTATCTGGACAAGCTCGAAACCACGCCCAATGCCATCACGCCCAAATATGATTGTGTTGGCTTCTATGGCAGCGTTTGCGGCACGCCCAATCCCAAGTGGCGTCACCGTATCCGTGCCTCGTGGCAGAGCCCGTGGAATGCCGATTTGGCCCTGACCTGGCGCTATTATGATGAGGTCAAGCTCTACGGTAACACTTCTCAGCGCGTTGACGCCAAGTTTGAGGCCCAGAACTATCTGGATATATCGGGCGATGTGCGGGTGGGTGACACCACCAAGGTTCGCTTTGGTGTCAACAATGTCCTCGATCGGGATCCTCCCCTCTCGGCCAATGCGTCTGGCGGTAACGGCAATACCTATCCTCAAACCTATGACGCGCTGGGTCGCTATCTCTTCATCGGCGTCACCAAGGACTTCTAAGGTCTAAGCCATAGTCACCTCGGGGGGCGGCGGGTCACATCGGCTCGCCGCCCCTTTTGCTTCCGGTCCCATAGCCCGAACCTCATGATCCAAAGCCCAAGCCTATCCGACCCCATGGCGAGCGCCATGACCGCGCTTCAACAGGGGGACCATGCCAAGGCCCTGCGGCTCTTGCAGGCGCTAAAACGGTCAGACCCGAACAATCTGGACCGAAGGCTCAACATGGCTCTGGCCTATCGGCTGGCTGGAAATTTTCCGGCTGCGGTCGAGGTGCTGGACGAGGTCCTAGCCATCGATCCCTACCAATTTATGGCCCTCCTATCGAAGGCTGCGATCTTGGAGCGGATGGGTCAGGCCGCTTCAGCTGCCCGGACCTATGAGGCTGCCCTTGCCCTTGCCCCGCCGGACGATCTAACACCCGCCGCCTTGAAGGCCCCGATTGCCCATGCGCGGCAGGTGCTGCAACGTCACGCCCAAGACCTCTCCGATTTTCTCGAAACGCGGTTGGCCAAGGCGCGAGCCGATCTGAAACCGAGCCAGACGGCGCGTTTTGATCACTGTCTCGACATCTTTGTCGGCCGCAAGAGAGTCTATGTCCCGCAACCTCTGCTGATGCACTTTCCGGGCCTTCCGGTGATCCAGTTTTTTGACCGCGATCTGTTTCCGTGGTTGGCCCAGCTTGAAGCGGCGAGCGACATCATACGCTCCGAAATGCTGGCCCTGCGCGCTACGGCATCTGATCAGTTTGCGCCCTATATCGCCTTTCCTCCCGGTGCGCCTGTCAACCAATGGGCAGAGCTGAACCATTCTCGCGATTGGACGTCCTTCTGGCTGTGGAAGGACGGCGTACGGCAAGAGGAGGCCTGCGCCCTCTGTCCTCAGACCACAAAGATCCTTGAGGCCTTACCGCTGGCCCAGCAGCCGGACTTTGCGCCCACGGTCGTGTTCTCGTCCCTGCAGGCCCACACCCATATTCCGCCCCATACAGGGTCAAGCAATGCTCGGCTCTTGGTCCATCTGCCCCTAGATT
>JBEGOG010000095.1:0-10798 GCA_041182125.1 Pseudomonadota bacterium | reverse complement strand
CCCCAGAGGGGGAAGATTTACCGTCCCAGATCTTCCCCCTCTGGGGGAAGTGGCGCGAAGCGACGTAGGGGGCCTTGTTTATAACCTAGCTGGCGGCAGCGGCCTCGTACTGCCGGATCTCGTTGCGGCCAACGACCATGTGGTGGACCTCGTCGGGACCATCGGCAAAGCGCAGGTGACGCACGTCGGTGTAGAGACCGGCGAGTGGGGTCCATTGCGAGACACCAGCAGCGCCGTGCATCTGCATGGCCTGATCGATGATCTTGCAGGCCCGCTCTGGCACCATAGCCTTGACCATGCTGACCCAGACGCGCGCTTCGCGGTTGCCCAGCACGTCCATGGCCTTAGCGGCCTTGAGGACCATCAGACGCATGGACTCGATCTCGATCCGAGCGCGGGAGATGATTTCGACGTTCCCTCCGAGATAGGCCAGCTTGCGACCGAAGGCTTCGCGGGAGACGCCGCGAGTAACCATCATGTCGAGCGCGGCTTCCGCCTTGCCGATGGTGCGCATGCAGTGATGGATACGGCCAGGGCCGAGGCGCACTTGGCTGATCTCGAAGCCACGGCCTTCACCCAGCAAGATATTGTCCTTGGGGACCCGGACATTATCGAACTTGATGTGCATGTGGCCGCGCGGGGCGTGGTCTTCCCCGAACACGTGCATGGGGCCGAGGATGTGGACGCCCGGAGTGTCGATGGGCACCAAGATCTGCGACTGCTGCTGGTGGGTCGGCGCGTCTGGGCTGGTTCGGACCATGGTGATCATGATCTTGCAGCGCGGATCGCCAGCGCCGGAGATGTAGAACTTCTCGCCATTGATCACCCACTCGTCACCATCGAGCACTGCGCTGGTGGCGACGTTCTTGGCGTCTGACGAGGCCACATGCGGCTCGGTCATGGCATAGGCCGAACGGATTTCACCGTTGAGCAGCGGCTTCAGCCAGCGCTCCTTTTGCTCATGGGTACCAACCCGTTCGAGCACTTCCATATTGCCCGTGTCGGGCGCCGAGCAGTTCATGACCTCGGAGGCCATCGGGGCCTTGCCCAGCTCTGCGGCGATATAGGCATAGTCCAGGTTGTTCAGACCCACGCCCGTCTCGGCGTCGGGCAGGAAGAAATTCCACAGCCCCTCGGCCTTGGCCTTGTTCTTGGCCACTTCCAGCACGTCCAGTTGGCCGGGGGCGAACGTCCAGCGCTCCTTGTGGCCCTCGCCCAGCTTTTGAAACTCGACCTGCATCGGCGTGACCGTTTCGGCGATGAAGCGCTTCACGTGCTCATAGAGCGGAGCCGAGGCTTCGCTCATGCGAAGGTCGTTAAGATCGTCATTGGGGTTGAACCCGAACTGGGTCTGGCTGCTCATAGGGGGATCCTCTCCGGGATTTTTGTTTGGTTTCCCCACTTCGACCATATCGCGCTTGAAAGTAAAGGGCTGGCCCCGATTTGATCGTCGGTTAGGCGGGTTCTGGCGTGGTCTTCACGCGCTCGCTCAGGCAGAAGGGCAAAAGCACCAGCCAGAGGGCGACGATCAGATGATAGGCATGCCAGCGCAGATCAGGGTTTAGGGCCGGGGCACTGCGCAGCAAAAGCACATTGGGCAGCATGAGTCCGAAGGCGAGCGCCGACTGCACCCGCAGGCTCATGGCCCCCGGTGCCACGGCCAGAACCACGATCCCAGCTAAAAGTCCTGCAGCGAACAGCCCCTGCCCGACCGCAGGCATCCGAACGGCGATGACCACCGCGACAGCGGCTGCAGCGAGAACGCCAAACGCAGGAACCTTTAGGCCCAGGTGACGCACCAAGCCGCTCAGTATCAGGATCAACCCGGCCAAACCGCCCAGCTGCGACACTGACTTATGAAGCAGGGCCATCGGCTCAATCAGACCGCTGGTGATCCGAACCACGCCAATCAACCCGGCCAAACCAAAGAGGCCAAGGCCAAGGCCCGCCAGAAGCTGACCACGCGGGGCCAGCGTCCATAGCCCCCACATTCCTAGGACGCCAACCAACCCATCGGACAGGGCATAGTGAAGGGGCATGGCTCAGGCCGCCTTTTCAGCCGGGACCGGCTCAGCCGCGATGAGACCGGCTTGCTGACCCATCATGGCTCCATCCGGGCGGCGCGAATATATAACCGAGCCTTTGCAGGGGCGTCAGACCGCGCTGAACCACATCCTTGGCAATAGCAATATACTCGTGGGTCAGGATCGTGAACGGATTGAAGGTGTTGAGATTGTTGACTAGGCCATAGACGGGACGATCCGCGCGATCTTCCTCGGCAAAGGTTCCCAGCAGCCGGTCCCAAATGATCAGAACCCCGCCATAGTTGGTATCCAGATAACGCGGATTATTGCCGTGATGGACCCGATGATGCGACGGGGTGTTGAAGATGAATTCATACCAACGCGGCATCCGATCGACCGTCTCGGTATGGAGGAAGAACTGATAGGTGGCATTGAGCACGCCGCAGAAGGTGACCATCACCGGGTCGAAGCCAATGAGCACTAGCGGAATCTTCAGCAACATGGTGCCGGTAAAATGCTTGGTCCAGGCCTGACGCAGGGCGATGGGGAAATTGTAGTTCTGGCTCGAGTGATGAACCACATGCATGGCCCAGACCCAGCGGCAGCGGTGGGCGATGCGGTGATGGGTATAGAAGCGCAGGTCATCAAGCACGAAACAGAGCGCAAACATGGTCCAGGTCAGAGGCAAGGTCTGGAATTGAAAGGGCTGAACAAAGGACAGGATGCTAAGGGTAATGACCGCTGACAGAGCGTTCACAGGGTCACTGAGCAGACCCATGCCGATACTGAGAACACTGTCCTTGGCCGGAACCGCACCCTTAGCCTTGAAGAGCTTGATCGCGATCAACTCCACCGCGATCAGACTGAAAAATATGACGATCGATAGCACGCCCATATTGACGCCTAAAAGCTGCTGAACAGTCATAGCGCACCCCACATCCCATCTTAGAGTCCGACTGTTACGGACCGGTCCATTGCTCCACAATTGAATAATTGGCGGCCATTAGATAGGAATTGGAACATGTCCTTTGACCTGAACCTCATCCGCCGGTTTGAAGCGGTCTATCGCCTGCGCAGTTTCTCGCGCGCGGCCAAAGAGTTGGGCATGACCCACTCGGCCATCACCAAAAGTATTCAGACACTCGAAGAGAGCTGGAATGTGCGCCTGTTCGATCGCACGACCCGGTCCGTCCTACCGACCGAGGCGGGCCAGCGGCTGGCGGTCACAGCATCAGACCTTTTGGCCTATGGCCAGAACGTAAAGGCCAGCGTTCAGTCGTTAGATCAAAAGCTGACCATCATCTGTGGACCAGCGATTATTGATACCTTCATGCACGGGGCTTTGGTCCTGTTTCGACAGGTCCACCCCGAAGTCCAGGTACACATCGAAACCATGCCCCCGGCTTTGGCCAGTGAACAGTTGATCCAGCGGCGGGCGCAACTGATGCTGTTTCATCCCAAGGCCGTGGAGGGCCTATCGAACCGCAAACTCCTCAATGTTCAAACCCTAGGGTCAGAGCCCTATCTGGCGGTCTTTCGCCCGGATCATCCCGTAGAACAGAGCGACCAGTCTCTCGAGGCCATGCTCGCCTTCGACTGGGCGGTCGCGGGCTTTGACACCAGCTATCAATCAGGTCTGCCGCCCAAGCAGTTGGAACTCTATCAGCGCTTCGGCTTCCCGAAATATCGGGTCCTGAACCAATCGGTCTGTATCGAAATGGCCAGCCGGACGGACCTCTTGACCGTGCTTCCGGCAACGGCGGCTCGGCCCTATCTGGCGACGGGCCAACTGAAGGCCCTGCCCTTCCCCGACGGCGCGCGCTTTGCGATGAGCGCTGTCACATTGGCCAACGGACATCCATCGCTGGCGGTCACGGATTTCTTGGCGGCCATTGGGCAGTCTTGGACGCCAAACGCCCCATCCTAACGCAAAAGCCAGCCCCGAGGGGCTGGCTCCGCCGTTTCAAAGCTCTGATCCGGGTTTAGAAGTTCCAGGTCAGACGGCCGTAATAGTAGCCACCATTGATGCCGATGGGCGAGTAGGAGGGATACTGGGTCACGCACCCACTGCCCGAAGCAACGCAGGCGGCGACAAAGGCAGGAGACAACTTGTCAGGATATTTGTTGAACAGGTTGCTCGCCCCCATCGACACAGTCACGTCCAAGGGCAGCTTGTAGGACAGTTCCAAGTCCGTGATGGCCATCGCGCCAATTGAGGTTTCCTGGAGGGGTCCTGAGCCTGGATCAGACATCGCAGAGCTCTCGCCGTAGAAGGTCTCAGTGATACTGATCGTGAGATCCGCCAGACGATAGAGACCGTTCAAGCCGATCTTGTACTTGGGCGAAGCCTTTTCCAGCAGGGACTTAGCGTCCTTCGAGAACATGGTCTGGCCGGTTGGATAGGGCACGCTGGCGGTCAGGAGCGAGGCTGGCGGAGACTTAACCTTCGTCACCTTGGTGGTGTTGAAGTTGGCCGATAGGCTCCAATCGACATGGCCATAGGCACCAAAGTCCGTGGGGTAGGAGACGACCGCATCCAGACCGGTCGACCTAGTATCAATGCCGTTGGAGAAGATGTTGATGCCGGTGCTGGTGACAGTGGAGTCCAGCACATTGCCGTTGGCGATAATTGCCGCCTTCACCTGGGGTGAGGTGGAGACGCCGCCGCGCGTGCCATAGAGCGAGCTGGAACCAAAGATCCTGTCGGTCAGTTCGATCTGATAGAGATCGATCGTTGCGGTCATTTTAGGGATCGGATGGGCCACCAAGCCGATGCTGTAGTTCATGGACTCTTCTGGCTTCAACTTGTCGATACCCAGCAAACGGGCAGCGCTGGAGTTTGGAGCCAACTGCACGAAGGCCGAGGTCGGCGAGACGTTGGTCGCCGAGTAGTAGGATTCCGCCAAGGTTGGTGCCCGGAAGCCGGTGCTGATGGTTCCACGAACAGCGTAGGAATCATTGAAGTCATAACGGCTGGTGAGCTTGGCCACCGTTGTGTCGCCAAAATCACTGAAATGCTCGAACCGCAATGCCGCATCGACCGTTAAGCCCTGAATCGGCGAGGTGGCCAAATCGGTATAGACGGCCCAACTGGTCCGATCATGCTTGCCCGCATCGGTCAAAGAGAAGCCAGGATAGGACTGTGATCCTTCTTTATAGCGAGAAGCGGCGTCACCGGCTCCGATCTCATAGGTTTCCTTGCGCTGCTCAGCACCAAAGGCGACGCTTAGAGGGGCCGGAAGACCGACTTCGAAATCCTTACGGACATCAAGATTGTTGGTCAGCTGCGTCGTTACCCACGCACCGGCATGGAACGAGTAGGGCGTGAAGCCCTTCGCGGTCAGGGTCGAGGTGTCCTTATAGAGGCTGGCATTGGCGGAATCTTCCACCCGGACCTCGATGCTGTCCTTGCCGTAGGTCGAGCTCAGATCAACATCCCAGCCACTGACCATGCCCTTGATGCCTGCTGTGAAACCATAGTCATCTTCGATGATCCGCTCACGAGGCGAGAAACCGAGGGGCAAGGGACGGTCGGCCGCGCCCTGCAGGCCCTGAATACGGTTATAACGGCGGTAGTTTTCGTAGGCCGACGCATCCTTATGGCCATAGGAGCCGAAGGAGTAGAGATCAACGCCGCCCGCTAGGCTGACCCCAGCATTATAGCCGAGATTATGCAGGTGATATTCCGCATCCCCCGAGATCAGGTTCAGATTGGGGAAGCCGGGGATCAGGCTCTCGGCCGCATAGTTGGCCGCGGAATAGGAAGGGCTCTTGGGATTGACCATCCGCTGGTCAGCGATGCCGCGGTTTGAGAAGCCATGATATTTGGTCTCTGCGGTAATATCGAGATAGCTGTTCTCGGTTGGGGCCGTGCCCATATTGAAGCCGATTGAGCCGGTCTTGCCGCCTCCATCCATATATTCACCACCGCTGGCGGTCAGGGTCCCACCCGAGGTGCTCTTTTTGAGGATGATATTGATAACACCGGCGATGGCGTCCGTGCCGTACTGGGCGGCTGCGCCGTCGGTCAGGACTTCAACGCGCCCCACCGAGCCCATTGGAATAAAGCTAAGGTCGGTCGCGGCGGCACCCTGATAGGCTCCCGACAGAACGGCGAAGTTGGCGGTGGTATGACGACGCTTACCGTTGACCAGCACGAGCGCATGGTTCGGCGACAGGCCGCGAAGACGCGCCGAAAGGGTCAGGTTGGCCGTATCACCGCCAAAGGCCTGTGCGTTGAAGGACGGAACCACCATCGCCAGACCCAACCGCAGGTCCACCTGGCCTGTGCGGGTCAAGGCGGCCGTATCGACCACCTGAATGGGGGCTGGGCTGTCCTCGACCTTCAAGCCGGATTGACGCGTACCCGTGACGATCACTTCATCGACTTCTAGTCCTGCGGCACCTGCTGCTGCGGTCTGAGCAAATGCGCCGGTGGCGGTCATGACGCTGACCAGAGAGACGCCTGCGAGCCATGCTGTACGGTTTTGACGTGTCATTAGAGTATTATCCCCTCGTTTTACTTTCGGCTTTCAAAGGCCAGGTGGTTCTCAGCGCGCCGTAACGCGGTTCGATCGTTCGAAAATTTCCCGCCGGTTAGCCCCCTTGGGGAATTTTCATCTACAAATTTTACTTATTAGATTTCACTTCTCGCCCATCTGTTTTCCATTTTGAAAATATCAAATTGATATTTCCAATTATTCACAGAATTTATATTTAAGCAGATCAGAATCATCAGGTTTATACGCCTCATATAACTGCGTTTTTCCTGTTCGATTCCGCCTTTAAACCTGAGCAGCTGCATCTTCGGCAGTTTTTGGTTTAGAGCTGCACGTAATATTGTGCTGCAAGGCCAGCATTCTCTGAACCTATCGGGGTGTCAAACCCTGCTCACTGATTTTGGGGACAATCCCGCATCTGTAGTAAAATTAGGCGATCAATGCTTTGATCATCGGCGAATTAAGCGATTAATGACTCAATAAACGCCATTTTTGACGGTTATATACAAAATAATATTTAATATATCAGGGAATTTTGTTTTAAATTTAATCCATCAACGCTCAAACCGCGATCAAAATGGTGAATTATCGAGCATTAAACCAGACTCAAGGGCTAGACAGGCTGATCCCGTCCAGACTTTTGGCCGCCGAGAAAAGAGGCACAGACGGCCACTCGAAACCCCGGTTGCCGATGCGTCTTTGGGCAGGGCCTTTTGAATTACAGTCTTGGTAGATATCCTCAGGCAGCAATCGCGTCTAAAAAGGCCCTAAATCGCCCTCTTGATCGACGCTGCCCTCGCTTTAGGAGATCCACCCATGACCCAAGACCCCGTCTTTGATCGCGCCTGGACTCACATCAAGGCTCAGCGAGAGGGGCACATCGCCACCATCAGCCTGCATAGGCCGGAGGCAAAAAACGCACTCAATGACGTCCATATGCGCGAACTGATCGAGGTGGCTCAGGCCCTAAGGCTGCGCCATGACATCCGGGCTGTGATCCTGACGGGCGGGACAGAAGGTTTTTCCGCCGGTGCGGACCTTAACGTCGCAAAGACCCGCGTCGCGACGCCGCCGACCCTGATCGAGCTGCGGGCGCTCTATTCCATAGGGCCAGACCTCTGCAAGGCTTGGGAAGAGATCGAGGCCGTCACCATCGTGGCCATAGAGGGCTTTTGCATTGGTGGCGGCTGCGCCTTGGCGGTCTCTTGTGATTTTCGGATTATGGCGGACGGAGCCTATATGCGCCTGCCCGAAATCCCGCTGGGCATGAATATGAGCTGGCGCAGCATTCCGCGCATCGCCAATCTGGTCGGCCCGGCCCGCGCCAAGCAGTTCGTGATGTTTGGCGAGCCCGCCGACGCCCAGACCTGCCTGACCTGGGGCATGGCCGAAGAGGTCACCCCAAAGGGCGGGGCCATGGCGGCTGCCCAGCGCTGGGCTCAGAAGGTCGTGGCCCTACCGCCTATCCCCGTGCGCATGACTAAGGAAGCGGTCAATGCGACCGTCAACGCCAACAATCTCGCCACCAGCGTTATGGACCGGGATCAGTATCTGCTGATGGCCCGGTCCAATGACTATAAGGAAGGCGTCAGTGCCTATCTGCAAAAGCGTATGCCCGACTTTAAGGGCGATTAAGATTGGGGCTTAAGCTTCAGCAGCTTGGACACCAGCGTGCCCTTCAGCGCCAGATCGTTAGCCGAGGCCCCAACCGCCATCTGATAGGTTCCGGCATCGACGCGCCAAGCGCCAGCGGTCTGATCCCAGTTGGCGAGCATCTTAGGATCAACCGGCACCGTTACCTGCTTGGCTTCCCCGGCGGCTAACTCCACCCGGGACCAGCCGACCAGACGCTGCTGCGTGCGGTTGGGTGAGGCGGTCAGATAGAGCTGAGGCACGTCTGTGCCCGCCTTGGCGCCGACATTCTTGACCGTGAAGCTGACACTCGGCTTGGCTCCAGACTTGATGACCAGATCGCTATAGGCAAATTGCGTGTAGGTCAGCCCAAAGCCAAAGGGGAACAGCGGCTTGGCCGCTGTCTTAGCAAACCAGCGATAGCCGACGTCCGAGCCCTCGGCATAATCGACATCAAACTGCTGGCCCTCAGGCACATTGATCCCCGGCAAGATGGGATGGGGGGTCTGGGCCATCGAGGCCGGGAAGGTGATCGGCAAACGGCCCGACGGGGCCGCCTTGCCCAGCAAAAGATCAGCAATGGCCTCACCGCCACGGATGCCAGGATACCAAGCCTCGACCACCGCTCCGACCTTATCCAGCCAAGGCATGGTCACGGGGCCACCGGTTTCCAGAACCACGATCGTGTTGGGATTGGCGGCCGCGACCGCTGCGATCAACTCATCCTGCCCGCTGGGCAAGGAGAGGTCCGGAGAGTCATAGGCCTCCATCATCCATTGGGTGGCAAAGACTATGGCCACATCGGCGTTCTTCGCCAATTCAGCGGCAGCGGCAGGATAACGACCGTCGTCAAAGGTCACCTTGGCCTGAGGCGCACCCGCCCGGATGGCCTTCAGGGGCGATGAGGGCATGTACATGGCCCGGCGAATGAAGGACAGCGGCCCCTCCCCGCCCATCACATCCGTGACCGATGGGCCTTCGCGCGGCGCGACCTGAGACGAGCCAGCACCAGACAGGACGCCCAGATCCGCATGACCGCCAATAACGACGATCCGCTTGGCCGAGGCCGTCAATGGCAAAAGGTTATTCTGATTGCGCAGCAGCACCATGCCCTGAGCCGCCGTGGTTTGGGCAATCTTTGCGCCCGCCTCACGATCCAGCGGCGTCTTGACCGGAGGATGCTCGATCACCCCGACGGCGATCATGGACCGCAGGATGCGCTGGTTCATATTGTCTAGGCGCGTGGCATAGGCCTTGTCGGTCTTGGCGGCCTCTTGCAGCGGCAGATGGAAATAGACCGCCTTGTCCAGCTGTTGGCCCGACTGCTGGTCAAGGCCGTTCAAGGCGTCTTCGACACCATGGACCGCGCCCCAATCGGACATGACCCAGCCCTTATAGCCCCAGTCGCGCTTGAGCACCTTATTGAGCAGAAAGTCGCTGCCACAGGTATAGGCCCCATTGACCAGATTGTAGGCACACATGACCGATCCGGGCTCGCCGCGCTTGATCGCGATCTCAAAGGCCAGAAGGTCGCTCTCGCGTAGGCCCGCCTCAGAGATCTTGGCGTTTAGGAACTGGCGGCCCGTCTCGAGGTCGTTGAGGGCATAGTGCTTAACCGTCGAGATGACGTGCTGGGACTGGATCCCGCGAACGGACTCGCCCGCCATGGTGCCGGCCAGAAGGGGATCTTCACCCAGATATTCGAAATTGCGGCCGTTGCGCGCATCACGGGCCAGATTGACCCCACCCGCCAGCAGGACGTTAAAGCCGGATCGCCAAGCCTCTTGCCCGATCATGGCCCCGCTCTGATAGGCCAAATCTGGGTTCCAACTGGCGGCCAGTGCCGGTCCGGACGGCAAGGCGGTCGCGCCATCGCCTCTCAAGCCAAAGACATAGGCCACGCCTAGGCTGGCATCGGTCTCGCGAAGGGCTGGAACATCCAGCCTCGGCACACCCGCCACATAGCCCGCACTGGGCGTCACACCGGCAGGAATGACCGTGCCCGGAAACATTGGCAGCGGCATGATGCCGTGAACCAGATTGAGCTTTTCCTCGGGCGACATCTGACCGACGATCTTCGCAGCCTGGACATCTGGGCTCTCGGCCTTGTCTTTTGGGGCAGAGATGGCCGCGCCGTGGCTGAGAAAAACCATCGCGCAAATCTTTTGTCTGTCACCGCAGACTTCGAATGTCTGGCTCTTCAAACCGAAAGGCCATGGTCAGACCCTTAGGCAATTCGGAGTTCAATCACCACCATAGGGTCAGGCGTGCCCAAGGCCAAGATGCCGCGTTCGACTATGCAAATCCGCAACAAGATGCGACGCTCCCGTCAAACAGATCCGGAAAGTGACAGACCATGCAGCGCCGTGATTTTCTTCAGACCACAGCCCTCGGCCTCGCCTGGTTTGCCCTGACGGGCTTGTCCAAGGCTCCGACGCTGCCGCGCAAGCCTAACTTCGTGATCGTGCTTTGCGATGACCTTGGCTATGGCGATGTCGGAGCCTTTGGTGGCAAGCTGATCAAGACCCCGAACCTCGACCGGATGGCCGCAGAGGGGGTGTGTCTCACAGACTATTATGCCCCAGCCACTATCTGCACCCCTTCGCGCGCAGGGCTCTTGACCGGTCGCTAACCGATCCGCAC
>JBEGOG010000094.1:0-6181 GCA_041182125.1 Pseudomonadota bacterium | reverse complement strand
CGATGTTTCGTGACGATTTGGCCGAGCAGGCCCAGTCTGTCGCGCGGGATCTTGGACTTGAAGACTTCATCCTTGCCCTTCCTCAAGGTTGGGAAACGCGCGTCGGTGATGCGGCCTCTGAAGCCTTTCCACCGGGCCTACGTCAGCGCGTTTCGATCATTCGGGCCTTAGCCAGTCGGCCTGAAATCATATTGTTTGACGATGCCACCGCCTCGGTTGATGCCGAGGGGGAGGCCCTGATCCTAAAATATCTGGAGAAACTGAAGGGGCAGGTCACCCTCATCTTGGTGACCCAGCGGCCGTCATTGCAACGGCTGGCCGATCGCGCCGTCGACCTAAATCTGAGCCAAGCTCACGCCATCGATGGTTCGTTTATTCAGACCTTCGCGCCGACCCTGGATGGACAACGGTCTGCAGCTCTTATGGCCGAGCGGTTAGATCATCTCTCAGTCGATAACAACGTGCAGATGGACGACCCCTACTGGAACCGTCTCGACGAAGCCATCACGTCGGCCTTTAAAAACCCCAACGAGTTGTCACGCTTGGTTGCCCCCCTGTTAAAGGTGTTGGGCTGGCGCGGTCCGGTACGTGATGTCATCGAGTCCTTACCCTATTTTGCCAATGAGCTCGACATAACGGGCCTGGTAAACGGGATTGGCAAACTTGGCTTTCGGGTCAGCGAAATATCCGGTCCGATCTCTGCCATTGACGAAAGAGCCTACCCCTGCCTGATCTTGCCCGAGCAGGGCGAGGCGGTGTTGCTTCTAGATCGGCGGGTTGGTGGTTATGTCGGCCAGACCAGCCTGAACGGCGGCCGTATTCAATTTGGCGAGTTTGGTGACGGAAAAAGTCTCTTCTTTACCCCTGTCGAAGAAGCTGTGGAGACTGTCCAAAGCTGGACATCTGAGACAATCTTCCGGCTGCGGCCTTTATTGATACAGGCTGGAGCCGTGTCAGCGCTGCTTGCGATCCTTATGCTCAGCAGTTCACTGTTCACAATGGTGGTATATAATACGGTTATACCATCTAGAGCTCTGGATACTTTGCTTTACCTGACGATTGGCGTTCTGATCGCGTTATTTTTTGCTTATCACACGATAAAGCAGCGAGCTAAGCTGTTTGCTTTCATTGCAGGTCGGATCGAATTCATATTCGGCACGGCCGCGATGGAAAAACTGATGCAGCTCTCTCCAAGCTACACAGAACGTTCTGCAGTCGGTGCCCAGATCGCAAGGCTGGGTAGCTTCGAAGCGATTAGAGACATCTTCACAAGCCCCATTGCCGCATCGGTTTTGGAGCTGCCCGCCACGCTCATCGTTGCTGGCATTCTCATTGCCATTAACCCCGTGGCGTTTCCTGTGATTGCCAGCGTGGTCGTTATCTATCTGCTGATCTATCTCTTTTTGGAGCCGTTGGTGCGTGAGCGCGTGTCGGACCTAGGGCGTCTAACGACGCGTCGTAACGAGTTCCTCGTTGAGATGGTCACGAAGATGCGTGGCATCCGCGAGAGCCGTATCGAGCAGGTCTGGTTGTCACGTTATCGGATGCTGTCAGCCGATAGCGTCTTGGCGGGCTATCGCGTGGAGCAGTTTACGTCAGTCCTGTCTGGCGTGGCCTATCTGGTGATGATGGTCGCAGGGCTCTCGCTTGTCGCCTTCACGGTGCCCCTTGCGATGGAAGGTAAAATTGGTAGTGGCGCACTCATCGTCTCGTTGATCTTGATCTGGAGAATTCTCGGACCTCTGCAGTCATTGCTCAACAACCTGTCGCGGATTGAACGGGTGCGTAATGCTGCGACACAGTTTGACTCGCTCATTCGGTTGAAGGGTGAGCGCCTAGATCAAAATCTGCGGGTCAGTACGCGTGGCGTTGAGGGGCAGATCGAATTCTCCCGAGTGTCTTTCCGTTACAGCATGACCGCCGATCCCGCATTGATTGGTGTGAGTCTGAATGTGCCTTCCGGAGGGATGGTCGCAATCACCGGACAGAACGGCAGCGGCAAGTCCACACTGATGAAACTGTTGCTGGGTATGTATACGCCTCAAGCCGGAACCATCCGTTTGGACGGGGTGGATATAAGACAGATGGACCCCGTAATACTGCGTCGTCTTATGGGCTATGTTCCACAAGAGATGCAGTTCTTCCGGGCGACCTTGGCGCAGAACCTAAGGTTCGCTCAACCCGATGCCACCGATGCTGAAGTGATTGAAGCGCTTCATATTGCCGGTGCATATGAGCAAGTGATGCAGTTGCCGCGCGGGCTTGATTTCCGAATTGGCGACAATGCCTCTGACCAGCTGCCGGCGAGCCTGAGATATAAGATGGCCTTGGCGAGGGCCTATCTTACCCGCGCGCAAATCCTGTTGTTCGATGAGCCGGGTACAGGTCTCGATCAGGACAGCGATGCCTGTTTCATGGCCGCTCTCCAAGCCCTACGCGGCAAGCGCACCGTCATATTTATCAGCCACCGGCCCAGCCACATCAAGCTCGCGGATACAGTCCTTTTGTTCCGCGGCGGATATCTGCAGGGCACAGCCACACCAGATGACCTCTTTCGTAGGCAGTCTTGATCATGAGTTACCTTGAGAAAATTCGCGCAAATCTATTTGGCAAGGCCACTGAGACGGGTGCTGCCCTATCTCGGCAAGACAACTACCTTGCCCGCGATATCCTGCTGAAAGAAGCCATTAGCCCCAGCTATGTTCGCAATACGGTTCGCACCGCTGTTGTCTTCATTGTTGTTTTTGTGATTTGGGCTTTGTTGGCCAAGGTGGACATTGTCACCAATGCCAGCGGTCAGATCTTGCCCGGATCGTCGGTGCAGATCGTGCAGCACCTCGATGGTGGCCGGATATCCGAGATCGATGTGCGCGACGGTCAGTCCGTAAAAAAAGGTGAGGTGCTGGTTGCGATAAATGATGAGGAGGTTCGCGCTGACCTCGAAACCTCCCGGGCACGTTATTGGGCGCTGTTTGCGCGGGTAGAGCGCTTGAACGCCTTTATCGAAGGCCGCGCCCCTCGGTTCGAAACCATCCCGGCGAAGTTCCGGCGCTTTGAGCGCAATGAGAGAACAATTCTTTCGGCCGCAAGGTCGGCCAAATCTGATCAGGCGAGCCTAGTCCAGGCACAGTTGCAACAGGTGGGCGGAGAGTTGCAGGCGGTCGAGGAACTGGTCGCCATCCGTAGCGATCTGGCCAAGGACAAGCTGGTCAGCCGGACCTCCGTTCTAGAGAACCAGCGGAGTTTGGAACAGCTTCGTGGCCAGCAATCCTCGCTTCGTGAACAGCTATCGCTCAATAGCTCAGAGCGTTCTAGCGCCGCAGCGGACGAGATGGGCAAGGCCCAAGCCGAACTGTCACAAATGGATGAGCAGGTCAAAAAGCTTGAAGACCGATTGGCGCGGACCCGATTGACCGCGCCTATGGATGGGGTCGTTCAAGGCTTGGTCTACAAGACCATCGGCGGCGTGATCGCGCCGGGTGCCGAGGTCATGAAGATTGTGCCCCAGAACGAGAGCCTCGAAGCGGAAATGCAAATTTCCGCATCAGAAGTGGGCTATGTGACGGTTGGTCAAACCGTTCGAGTAAAGGTCGCAGCCTACGATTTCCTTCGGTTCGGCACCTTGAACGGTAAGGTGACTATGGTGTCGCCGACGAGCACCACCAATGCTGCCGGCCAGACCAGCTATCAGGTGAAGGTTAGCCTAAACCAGCGCCAATTGGGTGAAAAGCCAGGGGAGCGCCCGCTCATGTCTGGCATGGTGGTTAACGCCGATATCATCACCGATCGCCAGTCGGTCATGCACTATCTCCTGCGGCCCATTTTCGCAGCCTTTGCGAAGAGTTTTAGCGAGCGCTAGGGGAATAGAGGCAGGCAACTGAGCGTGTCCCCAAATCCTCTCGAACGCGATGTGAAGGCGGCTGGTCTCGTGGACCAGCTATCGCCACGTCAGCAAGAAATACTCGCGCTCATTGCCTCGGGGTTGAGCAATCGCGACATAGGCTTGCAGCTTAGCCTCACGACGGGAACGGTTAAACAGCATCTCAATGGCATCTTCGCCAAGATTGGGGTTTCGAACCGCACCTCTGCGGCAGCCCTTTGGCGGGATTCTCAGGTCCAAGAAGGCGACCCGCAAGCGCTAGAGCCGCTGGCACCTGGCCTTTCATCCTTAGCCATTTCCCCTACGCCTGGACGTCCTTTAGCGATTGCAATCATAGGTCTGGTCCTGACAGGCGATTTGGCCATTGAACTGTCGGAGGACCATCATGGAACCTTCATCGCCACCGCTGAGGCGTCCGCGCGTGCGTGGGGAGGCGATCTGCAGTGGACGGCAGCGGGAATCGGGATCTGTAGCTTTGGGGTCGGATCCGCTTGGCTAGACGTTTACGAGCGCGCCGAGTCATTCGCTGAAGACCTTCTCAATCGAACGTCCGCGTCTTTAGGCCGCGTCGGGCGTGTTGCATTAGGCTACGGCGTTGAGCCGCAACTCATTGCCGGGGAACGCTTGATTGCGTCTGACTTGGCCAGACAGACCTTGGGAAAGTGGCTATCGGAAAACGCGCCAGGCTATGTCGCCATGTCGATGGGCGCGCAAAAGGATACGGGCCCCGATCTGACTGATCTGCTCCTAACAGCCCCCTTCATGAGCGAGGCCAAGATGGCGTTGGGGGCGGGCAGGGGCATATGGCTATCGGTTGAAGCTTGGCCACCGCGCTATGGCAAGGCGCTTCTGGACGCCATGGCCGTGTGTCCGCCATCGCGTTCCTGCAGAACCCTAAGGCTCAGACTTCCCACAGAGATTACAGACGAAACCCCATTGCAGCTTGGCGCGCAAGTCGCCAGCCAGGTGATGGGTGACAAGTTCTCCGATGACTGTACGCAAAATTTGAGTGGCTGGCTGGATGTTTTGGCGCGGCAGGGTCCGATTCAGGTCCTTCTTTACGGGCCACACAGTTTGGCTGCTGTTCGATCCCTTATCGATCCACAGTTCATGACCGAGCTTGATCGGTTACCTGTGTTGATTGTGCTTATGTCACTGCCTATGCCTGGGGCACCCAGGCTCGCTGTGCGTTTGCTCAGCTCGAGAGGAGAACGTCCAATTGTAGGGCGCGTTCACACGGTCAAGCTGTCCAGCGTTGCCGCTTCAAGCAGCCCACACGAGCTTAAGGTGATTATCGATCAGGTCGACGATTTGGCACGTAAGCTGTTGGATCTCGTGGCGAGCCACGGGGCCTTAACTAGCGCGTTCCTATCCGAACACCTCAACATGCCTGTTCCTAGGGTTGAGCACTCTATCCGGGGGTTGTTAGGGACGGGTCTCATCATTCGTGAGGAGGCCTCAATTCGGCTGAGGGATGACCAAATCCTATCCACGCTAAAAGCATTTAGGCGTGAGCGATGATAATTATAACTATCGTTATATGGGATATATTGAATATAAATTATATACAGTCATCTCCTGTGCCTCGGTGTCCTATCGAGCCTGTCAAACTAGAGGGAGGCAGTGATGGCTGATACACCTGTTTCCGATAGTGGCGGCAATGATACTGACGCTCAGACATTTGACGACCTGACTGCCCTGCAGAATGCCAGTCCCACTATGGACACGTCCGCCGTGGCCGACGTCGATATCAATGCGATCAGCGGTGATAACCCCGATAGTCCAAGTCAGCTTGACAGCAATTTAGGGGGCTTAGCCGGCGACGGCGGATTGCCCGAAGGTTCGGTGCTCCTGGACGCCATTGTTCCAGGCGAGACTAGTGGCGCTGAAGGAACCGCTTTAGATTTTGAATCCATCGATGGCGCAGCCGCTGCAGAGAGCGGGGTGCAGGATGGCGCTTCGGGCGATGCGGACACCACGGGCCTTGCTGATAGAAGCTTAGCCTCTTTGGGCAACGTCGGACCATCGATTGCAAGCCCGACCAGTACGGCCGCGCAAGTCGGAGGCATTCCTGGCGAACAGGGCGCTCAAGCCGACGCTGCAGTCGCTGGAGATCAGACTGTTGCTGCCGCAACCGGCGCGGCTCCCGATGGCGCATCGGTTGCCCCAGCGCCGCCTGCAGGCGATTCCACAGTAACCGACACCATTGTCGAAGATCCCAATAGTCCAGTTGACCCTGTAGATCCCCTGACCGGCGGAACTTCAGAGCCCGCGGTCGGGACGTCATCTGGCACTTTCAAT
>JBEGOG010000093.1:0-6914 GCA_041182125.1 Pseudomonadota bacterium | reverse complement strand
GTCATTACCCTGCATATTGTCATCGCCGTCATCGCCGCTCAGGCGGTCGGCACCATCTGCGCCAACGATATAGTCTGCGCCAGCGCCGCCGGTGATTGTATCGTCACCCTCCATGCCCAGAAGCGTGGCGTTGCCGTCGCCGCCGTCGATAATGTCGTTGCCGGTGAAGCCATAAAGATTGTCGACGCCTAGGCCGCCCGTGATCGTATCGTCGCCGTCATTGGCGCTAATGGTGTCGTTGCCGTCGCCGCCGTTCAGGATATCGTTACCAAAGCCACCAGCGATCCGGTCGTCACCTGCGCCGCCGGTGATCGTGTCGTTGTCATTGCCTCCCGACAGATCGTCGTCGCCAGCGCCGCCATCGATCACGTCATTGCCTGCATCGCCATAGATGGAGTCATTGCCTGCATCGCCATTGATGAGGTCGTTGCCGTTGCCGCCGTTGATTAGGTCGTTGGCATCGCCTGCATTGACCGTGTCGATACCGTCACCGCCGTCGATGAAATCGCGGCCAATGCCGCCGCTGAGGATGTCGTCGCCCGCCTGGCCAAGCAGGGTGTCGTCACCGGCTCCGCCGTCAAGGCTGTCGTTGCCTACTCCTGCCGCAATGCCGTCATCACCGGCTCCGCCGATCAGGGTGTCGTCGAAGGCGCTCCCACCAAGAAAGTCGTTGCCTGCGCCGCCATCGAGATAGGTTGCCGTCGCGCCTGCCTTCAAGACATCGTTACCCGAGCCGCCGATGAGACCCTCTATCGAGATCAAGGTGTCCGTACCAAGCGAGGTGGTGATCGTGCCGGAGAAGTTGGACAGGTCGATCTCGATACCCGCCGTCAGGCCCGCGAACGAGGCTACATCCGAGCCATCGCCGCCGTCGAGCCGGTCGTTACCGGCACCACCCTCGAAGCTATTGTTGTCACTGTTGCCGGTCAGACTGTCATTGCCCGATCCGCCAATCAGACCCTCGATCGAGATCAGGGTGTCATTGCCAGCGCTGCCCATCGACTGCGCCGTCGTCAGGTTCAGATTAAGGGTCAGGTTCGTCGTGACATCGGCATAGGAGGCAATGTCCAGCCCTGCCCCGCCGTCCAGTCGGTCATTGCCAGCGCCACCGATCAGGAGGTTGTTGCCGCTATTGCCAACGATCAGATTGTCGGCGCTGTTACCTGTGCCGTTAATGGCATCCGATCCTACCAAGGTCAGATTTTCGAGGGTTGCGCCAAGGGAGTAGCTGATGCTGGCGCGGACCTCATCGGTGCCGCCAGCAGCCAGCTCGGTAACGATGTCCAGAGCGGAATCGACCCCATAGGTGTCATCTCCAGCACCGCCGGTCAGGGTGTCATTCCCCAGCCCGCCGTCCAGATAGTTCGCACCTCCATCACCCTTGAGGATATCATTGCCGGACCCGCCGATAATGCCTTCGATCGACACCAAGGTGTCGGTGCCGAGGGAGGTCGTGATGGTACCAAGGGCGGTGGACAGATCCATCGAAAGACTGGTGGTCGCCCCGTCAAAAGAGACGATGTCAATTCCGTTACCACCGTCCAAATAGTCATTGCCTGCACCACCGATCAGAATATCGTTGCCGTCACCGCCCAGCAGGCGGTTATCTGCGCTGTTGCCGATCAGGATATTGGCATCTCCATTGCCGGTGCCATTGATCGCCGCCGTTCCGGTCAGAAGCAGATTTTCGACATGTGATCCAAGGCTCCAACTGACTTTCGAATAGACGTTGTCCGTTCCGCCATTGGCCAGTTCGGTGACCGTGTCGCCTTCGGTATCGACGCTATAGGTATCGTCACCCCCGCCACCGGTCATGGAGTCCGCACCGGCCCCACCATCAAGGATATTGGACCCATCATTACCAACCAGAATATTGTTAGAGGCGTTGCCGTAACCACTGATCGCCGCCGACCCTAGGAGCGTTAGGTTCTCCAGATCGTCTCCGAGGCGATAGCTGATGCTGGAACGAACCGTATCGGTGCCTTCGCCCGCCAATTCGGTGACACTGTCACCCACCGAGTCTACCCCGTATATATCGTCACCGACCCCGCCAATGAGGATGTCGTCTCCGGCCCCGCCATCTAGGGTATTGGCCGCCGCAGTGCCCGTTAAGATATCGTTGTAGCTCGACCCCACGAGGTTTTCGATATTGGTTAGGGTGTCCGTTCCTGCGCCGCCGGTATTTTGAGCCGTTGTAAGCGCGAGGTTCAACGTCACAGCGCTAGTTGCACCGACATAGGACGCTGTATCGGAGCCTGAGCCGCCATCGAGAATATCGTTGCCCGCACCACCCCAAAGACGATCATTTCCCCCGCTTCCGCTAAGGCGATTGGCCAAACCGTTACCGGTCAGAACATCGTTACCCCCGCCTCCAATCGCGTTCTCAATGTCGGTATTGACAGCGATGGCGACGTTACCAACCGCACCGCCAATATCTGAAAAAGCACCCTGCTGAAGATTGATGTTCTGGTCAGCGCCATATCTCGAAAAATCGAACATATCGATGCCGCCAGCATCCCAAACGGCGAAGATGACCCAGCGGGCTGTGCCGTCCGCGCCGGTACAGGAAAACCAATCGCGGTCTGCCGTGGAGTTAAATCCATAGGTGGTGTCGCCCGTGCGGGTCGACATATTCGCGCCGTAAAGCAGCTGAGCCGCAACAATATCATCGACGAGAGGAGCGGCTGCATATCCGACAAAAGTAGCGCCCGTATTGCTGGCGCTGAAATAGCTCATAATTGAGTATTGCCGCGTATCCTCGACATATTCGGCATCCGCCGCGTAGGTGATGGTTACGCCTACCGCGCCATTATAATCGCCGGGGTGGTTTAGCCCTATGGCATGTCCAATCTCGTGGGGCAGGACGAGACTTCCGTAGCTCAAATAACCGAGCGTATTGCTGCTGGCCGCAAACAGATTGACCCAAAGGTCGCCGGCATTCGCCCCATCAGAACGACTTCCCGGGAAATAGGCATGGGCGGCACCGCCATCAGACTTGCCGCTATTATAGTTTGCGAACAGCATGGTCGCGTTGTCGGCATAGGCATTATCGCCCGTCGTGCCATTGCCAACGCGCGTAAATACAATGTTGGCTACGTCCGACCATGACTGCAAAGCCGCCATAGTCTGATTGATCTGAGCCTCGTCAAACCGAGAAAAAGCCAGATGCTCTGTTCCGCTGTAGGTGCTGCGGAAGGCATAGCTAACCCGCGTCACCCCATCAAAATCAGCGGTCCAGCGGATATTATCACGCACAATCTGCGCGCCGGCCTGTTGACGGGTGAGCGATGGCTTGGGGGCTGAGATCGCCGCAGCCGTGTCGACCGCAATTGCGCCAAAATCTTCCGCGAGACTGTCAACTTCAATCCAGTGGTCGAAATCTTCTGTGCTAAGTTGGATCACGGCGCGCACTCCTCTTTAGCACGTATTATAGATTTTATACCAATAGACCGTAAGTCGATCACAAAACCCCTCAGGACTCAAGCGGGCCAGTGTCATGATTATAGCCATTATCGCTGCCATCGGGCTCTTTGGCTCATCCTTTTTGCCCCTACAAATCTCACATCACAGACCGGGTCCCAACGCCATGGCAACGCAACCGTTCACGGCCATTACACAAGAGCGCGACATGGGCGGCTATTGGCAGACCGAGCCCGGGATCATACCCGCCTGCCGCCTGATGCTCACCTTTCGCCCGGCCACCATCGCCAAGGTGGATGCGTGGGAAGTCGTTGCCCGCGAATGTCCGGATGGTCCTCTGTCGAAGGCGGCCTTCTGGCATATCGACCAGGGCAAGGTTCAGTTTCTCAATGGTGAGGGGCAACCTATCGCACTGTTTGGCCTAACGCAGGTCGACCGTATCGCCCCTGCCAAGCCCGCGAGCGGCCTCCACCCCATGATCCGGGGCTTTATCAGCTAACCGCCACTTCGGGGCTAGAACCGCAGCCATCTTGGCATTTGTCCTGCCCTGAGATACCTCTATCCCCAGAGTTTCTCGGGGGAATAGATGAAAACCGTCCGCCTCATCGCCATGGCCAGCGCGGCCTTGATCTTGACCAGCTGTAACCGGATCGGCGCTTTCGAGTGTAACAGTGCCGATGGGCAGGCCGTGATCAGCGGTCTTCTGTCGGACCAGATCACTCAGGCAACCCGGTCCCTATTCGGTATAAACATCAACGAGCCCCCGACCAACGAGGCCAAGATCAAGGCCGCCGTCGGTCAGATCAAGATCCTGATTGAGGATATCCGCACGACTAAAAAGGACGAGGCCAGCAGCAAACGCAGCTGCGCCGCGACGGTCAAGCTGGTCCCGCCCCTCACCATGGTTGCGGACGCCGAAAAGCTTCACGCCACCCTCGGAATCCAGTCAATCGACAGCCTGACCCAAGCGGTAGGACTTCAGCGCTCGGCCGACAGCTACGCCCATCAGCTGACCTATTCGGTCCAGCCGACCGACGATAAGAAAAAGGTCTATGGCGAGGCCGAGGCCTTTGGTTCCGTTGCCCAAGCTATGGGAGCGATCATTTACGCCCATATCACCGGGCCGACGATGGCGGCCAACCTGCAGAGCGAAGCCGCCGCAACTCAGGCCCAACAGGCCCTGCTCGACCAACAGATGAAGGCCCAAAGCCAAGCCGATCTGGAACTGGCCACCGCTGAAAATAAGCTGGCCGTCCAAGCCTATGCCGAGGTCTGGAAATCCCTGCCCGACACGGTCCGCGCGCAAAATGTCGAGATCCAACGCGCCTGGACCAAAAAGAAAACCGCCGACTGCAACATCCAAGCCGCCGAAACCTCCACCGACCCCCTCATCAAAGAAACCGCCCGCCTACGGTGTGAGACGGAACAGACGCAAGGGCGGGTCGAGGAATTGAAGGGGTTGATATAGGGAGGCTGTTGTAGGGGGCTTGGGTTCAAGCCAGTCCCCGAACCTCACCTATAAATTGGCTAAGCGTCTGAAGCTCAGGGCGGACGCTTTCAGGGAAGGCTTTGACGAGGCGTTCGGGGACGACCAACTGCACGTGAGCGGCTTTCATCTCGCGGAATTGTCCTTCAATCGAAACGACATGTGGATGTCGAAAGGGTTGGTCGCCCCGGCCCTCATCCGGTCAATCGCAGTGGCCTTATTGCCGAAGGCGGCGAGGAATTGAAAGGCGAACTCGGCCCGGTTGAAGGGCTCTAGCACCAGATCTGAAACGGCCTCTTCGATCTCAACCGGATTCATGGCCGCGCCATTACCTAACCTAAATTACTATTTTAGGATGTTATGATAGACAGAGATCATCTTAAGGTGCAATCTTGTAATGGGAACCCTGCGGTGTGAGGTTGGGCTATGACGTTGAAGACCATCCGCCAAGAGCAGGCCGGAAAGGCCCTGCTTCGGCTTGTTCAGACCGGTAAGGGCTTTGTGGCTATCGCCATTGAGGGCGGCGTCACCACCTTGCGAAAGGATGGGGCGTCAGCCGATGAGGCTTGGGCCGCGCTGCAGCTGGCACTGCCGGGAGACAGGCCCGATTGGTTTGGCTATGGCGGGCCACGCGCGCGCTTTCTGTCCCTCTTTCCCGGCGGGTTCCTGTCGTCGGACTATGTGGAACGCGAACGGGCCTACAAGCTCAAGGCCAAGGCCGATCTGGACCGGACTGTCCCGCTCGAGGCGGCGGTCACGGGCACCGGCTTTGGCGAGGCTGTGCTGAGAGCCTTTCAAGCGACGGACCAGCTTGCCCTGTTCGAGAAGGTCCGCCTGAAGGACATGTTGCTCGGACCGGACGGCGACGGCTTTATCCAAGCCGCTGCCCGTTTCACGCTGGGCGAAGGCGGCTCAGCCTTGCGGGCTATGGACGCCATAGTGCGTAAACATAACAATGCCCATTGGACGGTCGTCACCTATCTGCCGCGCCTGTGGCGACCAAACAGCCACATGTTCCTCAAGCCCGCCGTGACCAAGGATTTTGCCGCGCGGGTGGGCCATCGGTTATCGCAGTCCTACAGCGCAGACCTGAATTACGGGGTCTATGAAGACCTACTCGATATGGCCGATCAGATCCGCCAATCGGTTCTCGACCTCGAACCGCGCGACCTGATCGACATCCACAGCCAAGCGGAAAAGAAGACGGTTCGCGACCAGCAGTCACAGAGCGATGGGACGCTGCGGTGCTTCATCTCTGGCGAGATCATCCATGATGATGACGAGACTGAGTTTGATCACATCCTCCCCTATTCGAAGGACGGCGAGACCAGTATCGCCAATATCCGCATCGCTCTGAAGCGCTATAACCGGCGCAAGTCGGACCAGAGCCTCTATGATGTGCGGGATAATCTTCGCCTAGAGCGGCTATTTTCCGACAAGCGTAACAGCATCCGGCTGCAGGATATTCTGGAGCTCAAAGACATAACCAAGCGCTCGCATCACAGCATTTTCGAAGGCAATCTCATTCGGCTAACGGATGGGGCAACCTCTATCGAACTGCCGGTCTTTTACGATGATGTTCTGCAGGTTCGCTATTTCTATGGCCGGATACCGATCGCTTGGATCGAAAACGATGATCAGGAGGGCCTACAGCCTCGGGTCATCGATTATAAGCGGCTGATCGCGATCAGAGACCATCTGAAGTCCCACCCCCAACTGGCCCCGTCCATTGGGCGGCTGATTGGCGGGCGGCTGAAACTTTTTGATGGTCAGCATAAGCTGGCCGCGCAGGTCCTGAACAATCGATCCGAAATGGACATTAAGGTCTATGTCTCGCCGGATGAGGGCGAGGCTGCAAAGCGGCTGTTCGACGATCTGATGTTCACCAATTTGGAAGCCCATTCCAAGCTCAAGCAGATTGGCTTTTACACCTCGACCATGCTCGACCGCTTGTCAGTCATCCAGCGGGAATATTTGGACGAATTTATCGCTAAGACCGACCCAGCCG
>JBEGOG010000092.1:0-6215 GCA_041182125.1 Pseudomonadota bacterium | reverse complement strand
CCCCCTCAAGGGGGGAACGGGTTTATTCCTATTGTCCTTAGCCCTCTCCCTATGGGCGAGGGTTGGGTGAGGGCCTTGTTTTTAAACCCACGGCCTCGGCATTTACACGCAACGCGCTTCAGCCTACCAAATGAACCTCGACGCAATGGGGTCGTAAAGCCCGTCCTCGAGGGAAAATCTGATCTCACCATGTCATTGATGCTAAGGACCTTTTTGGAAAATGAGCGGGGGATCAAGCGATTCCTGTCGCGGTTTTTCCCTCGGGCTCAGGATGTCGATGATCTGGCGCAGGAGACCTTTTTGCGCGCCTTTGCCGCTGAGGCCGAACGCGATGTCCTCAGTCCCAGAGCCTTTCTCTATCGCATTGCCAAGAACCTCGCCCTTAATGAGCGCGAGCGCATGTCCAATAGAATGACGAACTCTATAGAGGATTATCCTGACCCATCGGTCATAGGTGCCAGTGATCAGGTCTCAGGTGAGGACGTGGTCGAAGGTCGACAGAAAATGGCAATCTTTGCAGAAGCGATATCCGCCTTGCCGCCGCAGTGCCGCCGGGTCTTTCTGCTGCGCAAGGTCCAAGGTCTGTCGCAGAAGGATGTTGCTCAAAGATTAGGCCTTTCGGTCAGTACGGTTGAAAAGCACTTGGCAACCGGTCTGCTCAAATGCAGTGAATATCTAAAGCTACGCGGCTACGAGGTCGGCAGTGGCCCGGAGGCGGTACCGATCCAGCCCCAGCGATATGGATCCAAGGGAGGGTCAAGCGCAGATGTCTGACCCCACCAACATTATCCGCCTTGTAGACCTAGCGACCATTGAAGCTCAGGCCGCAGACTGGATCGCGCGTCTAGACCGTGAAGCCCCGTCGGACTCCGACCTTGCCGATTTTGCCGCGTGGAAAGCCCTAAGTTCTCAGCATCAGCAGGCGGCGGATCGGCTTGAAGGCTTATGGTCGGAATTTGACATTCTGGCCAAGCTGACCCCCGCAATTCAAGACCGCATTGTCGCCAGCGCCAAGCGTCCGACGTCCGCGCCGCCCTGGTGGGTTGCGGGCCTAGTCGCGGCCAGTCTGGTTGTTGCGGGCTTGGGCGCGGTCTCGGTGCTGCAGCGCCTGCCCCATACTCAGGTCTATGATACGGCCGTGGGCGGGCAGCGGACGATCAATCTCGAAGACGGGTCGAGCATCCAACTCAATACTAATAGTCAAGTCGAGGTCCGCTATTCGGCTAAGGCGCGGGACCTGCGGCTGATCCGCGGCGAAGCCTATTTCGAGGTTAGCCCGAACAAACAGCGGCCCTTCTCGGTCTATGCCCAAGAGGGCGTGGTTCGCGCCGTGGGCACCGCCTTTGTCGTTCGGCTGTCTGGAGATCGGGTTGAGGTCACGGTCACAAAGGGCAAGGTCGAACTGGCCGCCTTTACCCATCCGGTGGGCCGCGCATCGCTAGACCGGGTCGCCTCCCTTCCGCGCAAGCCTCTGACCATGGTGTCGGCAACCCATGGCGCAACCGAACTGGCGGTGTTGGATCAGACCCACCTGATCGAGCACCTCGATCTTGCGGCGCCGGAAGTCACCCGAAAGTTGGCTTGGCGCCAAGGGATGCTGGTCTTTAATGGCGAGACCCTGCCCAATGTTGTGGCTGATGTGAGTCGCTATACCGATGTCCAGATCGAGATCGCTGATCCCACTCTGAACAACCTCAAGGTCGGCGGCTATTTCAAGGTTGGGGAAATTGACCCGATGCTTGAGGCGCTGGAGTCGAGCTTTGGCGTTCGCGTTGAGCGGGTCGATGATAAGCATGTGAGGCTATCAGCCGCGCTCTAGGGGTGCCTCGAAGTTTCTGCGTTAGAAAAGCAACAATTGCCCTCGGTGTAAAAAAAACATCACATAGGGCGAAGGGGCACTAGTGGATTTCTCAGGCTCGTCGGTCTTAACCCCCAAGGCCGGTGACTAGGCAGTATCGTTGCGTCCATCGTCGCGCCAAAGATTAGGGAAGAAGGATCGCCATTTGCGCGTAGGGATCGCCGCTTGCCTGTTGGCTGGCTCTGTCCTTGCAAGTGCTGGCGGGGCTCAGGCTCAGGTCGCAGGTTCAGTCTGCAACCTTCGGATCACCCAAACCACGCTTGGTCCAGCCCTCGGGGCCTTGGCCGAGCAGTGTGGGGTGCCGCTTCTATTTCCTTATGATTTGGCCCAAACGGGGGGGATTCATCCCGTACGGGGAAGACGCACCATACCAGAGGCCCTGAAGATCATGCTTCGGGGCACGTCTCTCACCGGTGAACTGACGGCCAGCGGGGTCATTACGATCTCGCGTTCCGTCGATAACGGGGAGAAAGATATGACGCGTAATACCAGAACAGGCCTGCTGGCTGGGGCTTCTGCCTTGGTCATGAGCATCATCGGAACCAGTCAGGTTCAGGCTCAAGAGGCCCGGTCAAATGTGATCGAAGAAGTGATCGTGACCGCCACCAAGCGGGCCGAGTCGGTTCAAGACATTCCTCAGAGCATCACCGCCGTCAGCGGCAAGGATCTCGAAGCCAAGGGCATTGAGAACTACGAAGACCTGACCCGCACCGTCCCTGGCGTGATCGCCACCGGTGGCTCGAACTTCAACAAGTTCGTCGTGCGCGGCATTCAGACCTCGAACGGCACCAGCAGCAGCGGCGAACAAAAGCTAGTGGCCATCTATCTGGATGACCTGCCCCTGACCTCGTTCTCCGTTCTGACCCCGGACATGCGTCCCTATGATATCGGTCGGGTTGAGGTTCTGCGCGGACCACAAGGCACCCTGTTCGGCTCCGGCTCCTTGGCGGGCGCGATCCGTTATGTGACCAACAAGGCCGATCCAAGCGGCTATCACGCCTCGCTCGACATTGAAGCGGGCAAGACCAAGGGCGACTCCAACCGCCTGCGTCTGGGCGGCATGGTCAATGTGCCTCTCATCCAAGACCAACTGGCCGTGCGCCTCGTTGGCTATAAGCGCGATGAAGATGGTTGGGTTAACTATGCTGGTCCGAATGGCCGCAAGAACACCAACACCGCCGATGACTGGGGCGTTCGTGGCTCATTGCGTTGGCAGCCTAACGATAAGCTGAACGCCACCTTCATGGTCACCAGCGATCACAACAAGGTCGGCGATTCCTCGCTCTATGATCCGACCCAAGGCCGCAACATCGCCAAGCGCGACTTCCCCTTCGCCGTGGATGTTGATCTCGACAGCTATAATGCCACGATTGAGTATGATCTGGGCTTTGCGGACCTGACCTCGGCAACGGTGTTTGCCAAGTCGAAGACCGGCTGGAACCTCGATCTCGACGCCGTCTTGACTGCGGTTATGCCGTTCTATTTCCAAGAAAAGATCGACACGGACTCGTTCGTTGAGGACATCCGTCTGGTTTCCAAGAAGGGCGGCAAGCTCGATTGGGTCGCCGGTGCCTTCTATCTGGATCAGAAGAGCGACTATGCCGACAGCTTCAACGTGCCTCAGTCCTTCTTGGCGGCCCTAAACATCACCGGTCTTTCGCCGATTCTGACGCCAAATGCTGACACCAGCATGGACCTGCGGAACAAGAAGAACTTCGAAGCCGCGCTCTATGGCGAGGTCAGCTATCATTTCACAGACACCTTGACCTTCACCACAGGTGCCCGCGCCTCGAAATATGAGTTTATCGATGAGGACAAGGGTGTCGGCTTCCAAACTCCGACCCTGATCCCCGCGATCTTCACCTCGATCTTCGGTTATGGCGGTTCGAACATCACCAAGGTCCCATCGGTGGCGCGGACCAACTCGACCGGCAAGAAGAGCAAGCTGATTGGCAAGTTCGGTCTTGAATGGCAGCCCAGTGCTGACCAAACCTATTATGGCCTGGCCTCGCAAGGCTTCCGCCGTAGTCACCCCAATGGCCCTTCGGCCAGCAATGGCGGTAAGAGCGCAATCAATCCAAACGATCCCGCCATCATTCCAGTCATGGCCGAGGCGGACTCGCTTTGGAACTATGAACTGGGGGCCAAGAATGTTTGGCTTGATGGACGTCTGCGCACCACGGTTGCGGCCTACTATATTGACTGGGGTCCGATGCAGGTGCCGCTCGTCCGCTCGTCGGATGCCACACCCTATGTCGGTACCGTCGGTAAGGCTCGCTCAATTGGCTTAGAAGCCGAAGTGGATGCCCTGATCAATGAGCACCTCGAAGGCGGCTTTAACGCCACAATCCAGAGCGCTGAGGTCACCGAATTGACGGCGGCGGAATCTCTGATCTCCGGTGCAATTGTCGGGGCCAAGCTGGCTTCACCAGAGTTCAAGGCTGGGGCCTATGCCAAGTACGGCTGGACCTTGGCCGATGGGTCCGATCTCTATGCCCGCATCGATGCTCAGCATGTCGGGTCCTACGTCAACACCTTCCCCAATACGGCAGGTGCCAAGATACCGAACGCAGCCTTTGCTAAGATCCCCGAGTACCAGAACGTCAATGTCAGCGTCGGCTGGGCCAAGGGTAATCTGAAGGCCGTGCTCTATGCCGAGAACCTCGGCAACAACCAGTCGCCGATCTTTATCGATGCGGCCAACTACTCGCTGAACCGTTACGGCACCTTGCGTCCGCGCACGGTTGGTGTGCGGTTGGGTTGGAAGCACTAAGAGGCCCTAGGCGCGATTGGGTCTTAAGGGCCTGATCGCGCCGACCTCTTTCTATTGTCAAAATGATCTCATAGTCTGAGCCAAACCCCGGCGTGATCGCGCGATCGGGGCGGGGGAGTGGTTACCATGTCGATGCTGCGCAAGGCCCAAGCCATTGGCCTATCGGTTCTTTTGTCCCTCGCAGGAGGGGTGCTGGTCTCGGCAGCGGATATGAGATTGACCACCCCTCAGGGCCAACTTTTGGGCGAGGTTGGAGCCGAGGACGGTATCGCCGTCTTTAAGGGCATCCCCTATGCTGTGCCGCCGGTCGGCGTGCGTCGCTGGAAACATGCTGAGCCTGCACCGGCCTGGTTCAGCCTTCGCAATGCCAAGACCGCCGGTCCTGCCTGTATGCAGATGACCATGCCCGAGACCTTGACCTTCGGTCCCGGCAAGACTCAGCCTGTGCTCTATTTCGAGCCCGGCGATGTGACCAGCGAAGACTGCCTCTATGCGAACGTCTGGACCCCGGCCAAGGGCGGTGAGATCAAGCGTGCGGCTGCGCCGGTCATGGTCTGGATCCATGGCGGCGGTTTTGTTGGCGGGGCAGGCTCTTCGCCAAACTATGACGGCACCGAATTGGCCAAGAAGGGCGTGGTGGTGGTCAGCATCAACTATCGTCTCGGCATTTTCGGCTTCTTTGCCCATCCCGAACTGTCAGCTGAAAATAGCCAAGGGGCCTCGGGCAACTATGGCGTCACCGACCAGGTCGCGGCCCTGAAGTGGGTTAAGGCCAATATCGCAGCCTTTGGCGGTGATCCGAACAACGTCACCATCTTTGGCGAGTCTGCCGGTAGCTGGGCGGTTAGCCTGCAGTTGGCGACCCCCCTGTCAGAAGGCCTGTTCCACAAGGCTATTGGCGAGAGCGGTGCCTATTTCTATTCGATGCCAGAGCTGAAGACGGCCGCCAATGGCATGGAGTCTGGCGAGACCATCGGCAAGACCTTTGGCGACAAGGTGGCTCCCGGCGGCTTGGCCGGTCTGCGGGCCCTGAGCGCCGACGCCCTTCTGCGCGCCAGCATGACCACACCCGGCGCGCCCAGTTTTGGCCAGTTCTTGGTCGTCGACGGCTATGTGCTGAAACGGCCTGTGCGCGAGACCTATCTGCGCGGCGAGCAGCGTGCGGTGCCGGTGATCGTGGGCTCCAACGCCGACGAGGGTTCAGGCCTGTCGGATTTTGGCGTGGTGGCAGCAACGCCTAAGGATGCAGCTACCTATGTGGCTCAGGTCAAGGCGCGTTACGGCGATCTCGCCCCGGCCTATCTGAAACAGTATCCCGCGACCAACCTGACCGACGCGGTATTCAATGCCTATCGCGACTCTGAATTTGGCTGGCGCATGGAACATTGGGCTGGTCAGATGGCGGCTGTGAAGTCTCCGGCTTGGCTCTACCACTTCTCGCACCTTTCGCCTGCGGGTGAGGCCATGCACTGGGTCGATTTTGGGGCCAATCAGCGTCGGCTCGGGGCGTTCCATGCCTCTGAAATCGCTTATGTTTTCAACACGCCCGACAAGCAGCTGCGCAACAATGACAAGATTAAGCCC
>JBEGOG010000091.1:0-8746 GCA_041182125.1 Pseudomonadota bacterium | reverse complement strand
GATCAGGTTCTCAGAGGTGTTGCCCTTGCGGCGATCGGCCTCTTCATAGATGCGCGAGAACTGCTTTTCGGTCAGGTTGCCGTAATAGCCCTTGAGCTTTTGCTTGGCGCGCAGCTGCAGGCCGAAGTCTGAAACCTTGGACTTACGACGCTGACCGTGTTGGCCGGGGCCGTAGGAGCGGCTGTTGACGGGCGATTTGGGGCGACCCCAAATATTTTCGCCCATACGGCGGTCGAGTTTGTACTTAGCGGAATGACGCTTTGACATAGTCTTCTCTTCACTTCGATCCGAGCCGGCTGCCCCGAAAGTGGGACGGCGATCGCAACGGCGGCTTCAAATCACCCGTCATAAACCCCAAGGCCGCAGAACAGGTCCTGCGGCAGGGAGCGGCGTGTATGCCTTGGCAGGGCTTGAGAGTCAACCGTCGGCGGGCGAAACCCGAGTAAGGTTAAGCGGCCATGGGGCGCCAATGTTCTGGATCTGACGCATCAATGTGAATTGCCTGACCGGAATCTGCGGTCCCTACCCAACCCGATATTACAGCAATCGATGGTAGGGTTTCTGCGTCACTAACGTGCTCAAGCATGAGCATACGGATGACGATTTCAGCGGTGGTGTCGAGGGGATATTCACCACGCTCCCAACGCCCGATTTTTTGGATATCCACATGGATTAGCGCGCTTAGGGCCGCTTGGGTCAGGCCTAACTCCGTGCGAGCGAAGCGTAGTTCCTTGCCCGTCATGGCGCAGGGTTTGGTGGCCAAGGCTTGGACGATGGCACGATGCAGCAGATTGACGTTCTTGATGGTGACAACGGAATCTCCATCATCATCCTCGCACAGTTCAAGACCGACGAGCAGGACATTGTCGAGACCGGTAATATCGTAGCGATAATCATGGGTCATACCTAATCCCTCCACATGACGGTGATGATTTTCAGTTGGCTCTGGCCATCGGGGATAACCACAACGCCTATTTTCCGTCCGTCGCTATTGGGTGTCTCTGCGGTGACGACATATTTGAAAAACCCCAACCGAGTGGCGGGCTCGGCATCATCTAGGACGAACCCGTATTTCAGCACATGCAATACGTCACCCATGACAAGGCCGCGAAGCCTCATCTGATCGACGGCATGCAGCTTGAAGCTTAGGTCGAGCCTATCGCTTCGCGCTGTCGCGTTGATCTTTTGGGTGGCGGTTGCGCTTGGCCATTGCCCAGGACCCATATTGGCCACACCCCATCTATCACCTTGATATATAGTCGCAAGGCTTAATGAAAAATAGACCTAAAATATTATCTAGGGTAGTGTAAAATAATTAGGCGCTGGCCAAGGCGCTTTGGAACAGCAGGGCCCCGTCGGCTGAGCCGAGCTCGCCTTCAAAGCTGCGGTCGGGGTGGGGCATCAGGCCAAGGACATTGCCTTTACCATTGACGATCCCTGCAATGTCGCGGGCTGAGCCGTTGGGATTGTCGCGATAGCGGAACACCACCTGGCCTTCGCCCTCGATCCGGTCCAGCTCGGCCTCTTCGGCGAAGAAGTTGCCCTCGCCGTTGCCCACCGTCATCACCGCTTCGCGGCTGGCGGCATAGCCGGTGGAGAACCGGGTCTGGGTGTTGGTGACATCTAGGGTCACGGCCTTACAGATATATTTCAGCTTGGCATTGCGCAGCAGCGCGCCGGGCAGCATCCCCGCTTCGCACAGCACTTGGAAGCCGTTGCAGATGCCGACCACGGCCACGCCGCGCTCTGCGGCGGCCTTGACCTCGGCCATCACCGGCGAAAGGGCCGCCATGGCTCCGCAGCGCAGATAGTCGCCGTAAGAAAAGCCGCCGGGCAGGACGATCAGGTCGAGGCCGGAGGGCAGGGCGGTTTCTTGGTGCCAGACCATATCGACGCTGGACCCGGTCGAGCGCTCGATCGCGACCTTGCAGTCACGGTCGCAGTTGGAGCCCGGAAAGACAATGACAGCGGATTTCATGTCAGATCAGTTCCACCCGGTAGCTCTCGATCACGGTATTGGCGAGCAGACGGTCGCAGAGGGTCTTGACCTCGGCCTCGACGGCGGCGCGGTCGGTCCCGGCAATATCGAACTCGATCATACGGCCAACGCGGACGTCACTGACGCCGCCGAAGCCGAGCGTGTGGACAGCGCCCTCAATGGCCTTGCCCTGGACGTCGAGAACGCCCGGCTTGAGGAAGACGTGGACCTTGGCTTTGCCTCCCTGAATCACTGTGGGCATTTCCTGCATGATGCCGAGCCGCCTCGCAACCTCTGTATAGCTTTCAATGACGCTTCCCATGTCGCGGCGGAACCGATCCTTGTCGAGCTTTTCATTGGTCGTGCTGTCCCAGAGGCGGCAGCTATCGGGGCTGATCTCATCAGCTAGGATGATGCGGGCGAAATCATTCTCGAAAATCCGGCCATATTCGATCTTGAAATCGACGAGCGTGATGTTCACGGCGCTGAACAGGCCGCTGAGGAAATCGTTGATGCGCAGGGTCATGGCCATCATGTCATCGATCTCTTGGGTCGTGGCCCAATTGAACGCGGTAATATGCTCTTCAGTGACGACCGGACTGTTCAGCTTGTCATCCTTATAGTGGAACTCAAGGATCGAGCGGGGCAGGACCTGGCCTTCAGGCAAGCCGAACCGGGTCGCCAGCGAGCCCGCCGCGATATTTCGGCAGACGACCTTTAGCGGGATCATTTCGACTTCACGGATCAACTGCTCGCGCAGGTTCATGCGCTTGATGAGGTGATTGTGGATGCCGATGATGTTGAGTTTGGTCATCACATATTCGCTGATACGATTATTGATGACGCCCTTGCCCTCGAGAACGGCCTTCTTCTGATCGTTGAAGGCGCTGGCATCGTCCTTGAAATATTGGATCAAGGTGCCCGGCTCAGGTCCTTCATAGAGGATCTTGGCCTTGCCTTCGTAGATCTTTTTGCGGCGGGTCATCGGTTGGGTCTACTTTCGAGGAGACGGTGCTAGCAGGACTAAAAGAAAAGCGCGCGGTCAGTTTTTCGCGCGCGTGTCCGACTCGGCCTTTCGCACCCCATCTAGGTGGCTGATCCTAACGGATCGAGAGCTTTGGCGCAAACGATGGGCGGCTGCGGCAATATTCCTGGGAGTATTTGCCCGGTTGATCATTGCGGTCCTCACGCGCCCGCGTTATTCACGCGCCAGCAATTCAATTGGGGTGACCATGACCACGTTCGATAAGCGCGAAGAGGGCTTTGAAAAGAAGTTCGCTCACGATCAGGACCAAGAGTTCAGGGCCATCGCACGCCGTAACAAGCTGCTGGGTCTTTGGGCCGCTGGCCTGATGGGGCTCGAAAGCGCGGATGACTATGCCAAGGCCGTTGTGAAGGCTGACTTCGAGCAGCCCGGCGACGAAGATGTCCTGCGCAAGATCATGACCGATTTGACCGGCTCTGGCTTGACGACGGGTGAAGGCGAAGTGCGTCGCAAGATGGACGAGCTAATGGCTGTTGCACGCGAGCAGATCAAGGGCGAGTAATCTTGCCCAAGGGTGGACCGGCGGTGCCTACGCGCCGCCGCGAAGCCAACCCACGACCGACAGTCTTGGCGCTGTCGCATAGGGCGCTACTGGTGCCACAGAGTGGTCCTGCGGGACCTTAAACAGATTCAAACTATTGAAGTTTGGCATATGGCCTCGTCTTATGCTGCCGTCCTTTTCGTGAAACAGAAGCTGGCCGCCCCAGTCTGAGCGCCATTGGCGGGTGAAACCGACTGTGTAGGCCGCGCGTCGGTCGGCACCGGGCTTTTCATCATCATGCAGGGTTAGAAAGTCGCCAGGCCGGTAGAGCGTCGCCTGAGCATCGGCCTTGATCACATCATCGGCTCCTATGATCTCTTGACCGAAATCGAGAAATTCCCGGCTATTGATCCAGTGGGTCAGGGCGTGGATCGGGTGGCCGGGATCTCGGCCCTCGAGGACGGCGCTGATCATCGGATAGGCAAGATAGACAAAGCCAAAACCCTTGGAGGCTCGCTCGCTGACCGCCTGCAGACGGCTTCCAACCGCTTCGGACCCCAAGGCGCTGAGCTGGGCGCGATTGAGTACCTCATAGCCATTGTCAGCGGTCGAGAGCGCCAGATCCCACGGCATGGAGCGTTCGAGCATCTCGGCCAGACCTTGGGCAAGGTCTGGCTCAAAGAGGTTCGGCACCTGGACGAAGCCGTCACGGCTGAAGGCGTCGCGGTAGTCTCGAGCCTTCAGCGCGGGATTGAGCCTCAGCGACAGGGCCGCCATGTCAGCCTTGCCCGAACACGCGGTTGAAGATCGTGTCGACATGTTTGAAGTGATAGCCAAGGTCGAACAGCTCTTCGAGTTCCTCGTCGGTCAGGTGAGGGCGCACATCGGGGTCGGCCTTGAGCAGATCAAGGAAGCGTGCTTCTCCGCGCCAAACCTTCATGGCCGCGCCCTGTACGGCGGCATAGGCGGTCTCGCGGGCAATACCCTTTTGCGTTAGGGCCAGCATGACGCGCTGGGAGTGGACCAAGCCGCCGAGGCGGTCGAGGTTCTTTTCCATATTTTCAGGATAGATCACCAGCCGCTCCATCACGCCCGCCAGACGGCGCAGGGCGAAGTCCAGGTGGATGGTGGCGTCAGGCGCAATGCCGCGCTCGACGGATGAGTGGCTGATATCGCGCTCATGCCACAGGGCGACATTCTCCATGGCAGGCACCACGGCTGAGCGGACAAGGCGCGCCAGACCGGTCAGGTTTTCCGTCAGGATTGGGTTGCGCTTATGCGGCATGGCCGAAGAGCCCTTTTGACCGGGATCAAACGGCTCTTCAGCTTCTAGCACTTCGGTGCGTTGCAGGTGACGGATCTCGACGGCCAGACGCTCGACTGAAGAGGCAACAACCGCCAGGGCGGCGAAATAGGCGGCATGGCGGTCGCGCGGGATGACCTGCGTGGCGACAGGCTCGATGGTCAGGCCCATCTTTTCGGCCACATGGGCTTCGACGCGCGGGTCGACATTGGCAAAGGTGCCGACGGCCCCCGAGATCGAGCAGGTGGAGATCTCGAACTTGGCCATGGCCAAGCGTTCCTTGGCGCGCTGGAACTCGGCATAGTGACCGGCAAGCTTGAGGCCAAAGGTGGTGGGTTCGGCGTGAATGCCGTGGCTGCGGCCCACGGTCGGGGTCAGCTTGTGCTCCATGGCGCGGCGCTTTAGGGCTGCCAGCACCAGATCGACATCCTCGATCAGCAGATCGGCGGCGCGGCCTAGCTGCACCGAGAAGCAGGTGTCCAGCACGTCTGACGAGGTCATGCCTTGATGCAGGAAGCGCGCCTCAGGCCCGACGATCTCAGACACGTGGGTCAGGAAGGCGATGACGTCGTGCTTCACGACCCGCTCGATCTCGTCGATACGGTCGGCATCCCAAATCGCATTGCGACCCTTTTCCCAGATGATCTGGGCCGAGAGCTTGGGGATAACGCCCAGTTCAGCCATGGCGTCGGCGGCATGGGCCTCTATCTCAAACCAGATGCTGTACTTGGTCTGAGGCGACCAGATGTCGGCGCATTCAGCGCGGGAATAGCGAGGGATCATGGTCGAGGGTCCGATCTAGCCTGTGCGGTCGTCTGTTGCCCGTTGGATGCGAGCCGCAGACCCCCCGTGTCAAGACCCCGCATGATCTTAGGGGCTTTGCTTCGATGCTGTCAGATCAGAAAAAGGGCGCGAACCCGAAGATCCGCGCCCCTGTAGGCTATTGGCCCGCTGTGGCCCGTTTCAGGTCTGCAGCGAGGGTTCGTGAGGCCAGCAGATAGTGCAGGGCGGCCCAACCATAGATCAGCGTGACCGCCAAAATACCGTACCGTGTCCCGAGGGCATCGGCTGAGTGGCAGGCTGCGCCCACCTCGGCCGAGGCTCCGGCAATGGCTTTACCGCTCGGGCAGGTGGCAATGAACGAGCCCAGATCGTTGGCCGCAAAGGTGTTCTGGACAAACAGGTCGATCACCCAGCCCGTAAAGGGAGGACCTGCACCCAGCGCGATCAGGTTCAGGACGAAGAACAGCAAGGCTGTTGCCGTCGCCCGCATGCGCGGCTCGACCATATTGTGCATGACCCCGAAGGTCGGGCCCAAATAGGTGTAGTGGAAGATGCCCGGCAGCATCAGTAGGCCTGCCGCGACCATCCAAGAGGGGTTCGAATAGACGGCCAGATAGAGCGGTGTGGCGATGGCCAGACCAATGGCCGGGACAAGGGCATACCACTTACCGTCCTTCTTACCGATCCAGTCGGTCAAGAAGCCGCCGATCAGGGTGCCTGCGCCGGAAGCCAAGCCGCCCACCAGACCGAAGATCAGGCCCACCTCAACATAGCTAAGGCCGAAATTGCGGATGAAATAGGGCTGGGCAAACTGGCCGGTACCGTAGCTGGCAAAGGAGGCTAGGGTGACGCCCGCCGTAATGTGGCGGAAAGACGCCGTGCCCCAGAGCCGCTTGGCGACTTGCATCAGGGACGGGGCGGGCTCTTTCATGCTGGCTTCAGCAGCGCCGCCAACCTCTTCGGAGTGACCGCGCGGCGGTTCCTTGATGACCAACTTGACGATGATGGCAATGAGGATGCCGGGCGCTCCGACAATGAAGAAGGCCGCGCGCCAGCCCATATTTTGGACCAAGAATCCGCCCGCGACCGCGCCGATCATGGTGCCGAGCGGAATACCGAACGAATAGATCGACAGGGCTGTGGCCCGTGCCTTGGGCGGATAATAGTCTGTGATTAGCGAATGAGAGGGGGGCGAGCAGCCTGCCTCACCCACCCCGACGCCGACTCGGAAGAGCAGAAGTTGAAGGAAGGATGTGGCCGTGCCGCAAAGGGCGGTAAATCCGGACCAGACCACCAGACAAATGGTGATGATATTGACCCGGCTCTTCTTCTCCGCGATCCGCGCAATAGGTATGCCCAAGATCGTATAGAGCAGAGCAAAGGCGATGCCGCCCAAGAGGCCAACCTGCGTATTGGTGAGGTTGAGATCAACCTTGATCGCCTCGCCCAACGTGCCGACGATGGTCCGGTCGATAAAGTTGCTCGTATAGACGGCGACGAGGATCGCAAGAACCGTGCCTCGATATTTGTCGGAATAGACCGGCTTGTCACCGGTTGGCGCGGCCTCAGCCACGGCTGTGTCGGTCATGTAAGCTTTCCCCCCTGAACGCTTATTATCGAAAGGCCACTCTAGACGCAGTTGGAACGCCGACGCCATAGGCGGATCACCATTCTTTTTGCTTCACGAGCTATAGGCTGATGCCTTACGGGATAAGGGGTCAAAAGCCTTGCTCGGGAGACCGCTATGGAAATCGTCATCGGTACCAAGAACTGGTCCACCTGGTCCTTGCGGCCTTGGCTGGCGCTCAAGCGCTGCAATGTCGATTTTGTCGAGACCCTCGTGCCCCTGCGTTGGGACACCAGTAGCGAAGCCATAGCGGTTCATTCCCCGACCGGTCTCGTGCCCGTTCTAAAGGATGGTGCGCTGACGATCTGGGATTCGCTGGCCATTTGCGAATATCTCAATGACCGGTTCCCCGAGGCTAAGCTCTGGCCGACCGATCCCGCGGCCCGGGCGTTGGCCAGATCGGCGGCCGCAGAGATGCATTCTGGCTTTGGTCCCTTGCGCAAAGAATGTCCGATGGAGATCGACGCGGTTCAGAGCGTCGAGCTTTCACCGGCCGCTGAGGCCAATATTCGCCGCATCGTCGCCCTTTGGTCCCAGCTCCGCGCCGCCTATCAGGACCAGGGCCCGTTCCTCGTGGGTGGCTGGTCGATTGCCGATGCCTTCTACACCCCCGTCGCGACGCGGTTTCGCACCTACGGCATTGATCTGGCCGCCTATGGGGATGAGGGTTTGGCCGCAGCCTACTGCGAGACCCTGTTGTCCACGCCCGAATTTCTCGAGTGGCAGGCCGACTGCTGACCCAGTCGTCTCCTTCCGTGTTCCCCGCGAAGGCGGGGATCCAGATCCATCTACTGAGGCGGATGAACACCCCCCTCTCCCAACCCTCTCCCCCTCAAGGGGGGAAAGGGCTTTGTTTTAACGGCGTCATTGCGAGCGTAGCGAAGCAACCCAGAAGACTGACACGGATATCAGGGGATGTTCCTCTGGGTTGCTTCGGCGCGCTGCGCCTCGCAATGACGCGGATGATAAGGCGCAAACTTCCTCATGCTGAGCCTGTCGAAGCACGAGGAAGATCCACCCCTGACAAGGATTGTGATCATCGCTGAAAGCGGCATACTCAGCGCCATAATCTATTCAGGGAGAGGATTCTTTATGGGGCGGACAGTTTTGAGGGGCTTGGTGGGTGGGCCTACTCGGTGTTTTGGGTCTGTTGATCACGTTGCAGCTTTGGCTCAATCCAGCGGGTCCTGCGGCCAAGTTAGGTGTTCAGGCCATGGGGCCCTTGGGTCTAGCGACGATCCGCGCCGATATGGGTGGCTTCTTTGGTGCGGTCGGCATCTTGGCTGTCTGGGCAGCCTTTAAGGGGCAGGGCAAGGTCTTGACGGCGCCTCTGTTGCTCGTTGCCCTCGCCCTGACCGGACGCGTTATCGCCGTGGTCATGGGGGGGCTCACCCCCGATATGGTCCAGCCGATGGTGACCGAAGCGGTGTTGATTGTCGCCTTCGCGGCTGGTCGGCGGTTTATCTAAATTCAGGCGAAATAACCGATCAATGGGCATTGCCAGAGCAGGCAGTGCCCATTGTCTATTG
>JBEGOG010000090.1:0-6530 GCA_041182125.1 Pseudomonadota bacterium | reverse complement strand
GCGCGAAGAGGGGGCCAAGGCGGGTCTGGATCCGATCCTTGAAGGCCTCAAAGGCCTCAGCCTGATCAAGGCCCGCACCGAAGAGGAAACGGCCACGGCGGCAGCCCTCTTGCTGCGCGAAACTCTCGAGACCGAAGGGCGCACGGCGGCTTTGGTCACCCCTGATCAGGGTTTGGCGCGGCGCGTCTCGGCCAAGCTGTCACGCTGGGGCATTGAGGCTGACAGTTCGGCAGGCTCGCCCCTGTCGGGCTCGCCGGTCGGGATCGATTGCCCTGACCGCCCAGTTGGCCACGGCCAAGGTCGATCCGGTTCGGCTCTTGGCGCTGCTCAAAATGCCCTTTGTCAGGCTGGGTCTAGAGACTGAGGCCTATGAGCGCGCGCGGCGTGACCTCGAACATCTGGCCCTGCGCGGGGCCCATCCCCATAGCTGGGAGGCCTTAGAGGCCAAGATTGCCAAATCCGCCGAACCCGATAGGCGCCCAGAGATCAAACCGGAGCCAGAGGCCGATGAACGCCGCCGCCAGCGCGCGGACCGGGCGCAAGACCTACTCCATCGGTTGAATCTGGCGCTGGAACAGGCGTCGGCACCCTTCACGGGGGATGAGGCCGCGAGCCTGTCGCAGGCCGTGGAAGCTCTGGTTCACGCCATTGATCAGCTTACGGACGATCCTTCGGCCCCAAGCACCGTTTGGGCAGGCGCTACGGGTGAGGCGGCGGCGGCCCTGCTGGCCAATCTGATCCGCGAAAGCGACGGCCTGCCAACCGTAACGGCCAAACAGTCCGCTGCCCTGATCGAGCGCCTGCTGGCAGATGAGACGGTCCGCACGGGCGGTGCCACCCATCCGCGTCTTCGCATCCTTGGAGCCATTGAGGCCCGTCTGGTGCGCGCCGATCGGCTGATCTTGGCAGGACTGGAAGAGGGGGTCTGGCCCCAAGCAGCCCCGACCGACCCTTTCCTGTCACGTCCGATGCGCAAGGCGCTGGGCCTGCCGCCGCCCGAACGCCGCATCGGACTATCGGCCCACGACTTTGCCCAAGCCGCCTGCGCAGGTGAGGTGATCTTGCTGCATAGCGAAAGACGCGGTGGCGCGCCCGCCGTGGCGTCCCGTTGGCTCTGGCGATTGGAAACCTTGGCCAAGGGGGCGGGCCAATCCATCCCCGACCGGCCTGAGGTTTTGGACTGGGTAAGAGCGCTGGATGCCCCGCGCCAAGCCTATAGCCCCGCCCCTCGGCCCAATCCCAAGCCACCGGTTGCCGTTCGGCCCCGTCAGATGGCGGTGACCCAGGTCGAGCTTTGGGTGCGCGACCCCTATGCGGTCTATGCCCGCCGCATTTTGGATCTCAAGCCGCTGCAGCGTCCCAATGAGCCCATCGAGGCCCGCGCGCGCGGCACCGCCATCCATGATGCCTTCGAGTCCTTCTTTGCGCGATATGGCCCCACCTTGCCGGACGATGCCGAAGGCAAGTTTGAGAGCTGTCTGGTCGAGGCCCTGACCGAGGCCGGTATGCCGCTAGCCCGCATGACCCGCGAAAAGGCCTTGGCCAAGAATGTGGCCCCTTGGGTGATCGACTTTGAACGCCGCCGCCGTGATGGGGCCAAGTTGGTGGTTGAGCAGACCGGGAAACTGACCTTTGCCTCGGACTCTGGAGACTTCACGGTCACCGCCAAGGCCGACCGGATCGAGGTGCGAAACCACCGCGCCGATGTGCTGGACTTCAAGACCGGGACGCCGCCAACGAAAAAGCAGGTCATTGCAGGCCTATCGCCGCAACTGACCCTGACGGCAGCAATCGTTGCCGGAGGCGGCTTTGTGGAGGTCGGCCCCGCCCTTCCGCGCCAAATGGCCTATGTGAAGGTGTCGGGCGGACGCCCCCCCGGCAAAGAATATATCGTCGTTGATGACCAAGATGCCGAACAGGAAACCGGCAAGGCGCTCGAGCGTCTGAAGGATAAGGTGGCTCAATATGACCACCCTGATACGGGCTATCCCTCCTGGGCTGCGCCTCAATATATCGGCAGATTCACCGGCGATTACGACCATCTGGCGCGCCTTTGGGAGTGGCATGTGATGGGCGGCAGCGATGAAGGCGGGACCCCAGAATGACCGCTGCCGCCAGCCTAAACCCGCAACTTCTGGCCAATGACCCCTCGGTCTCGGCCTTCGTCACCGCCAATGCCGGATCGGGCAAGACCTCGACGCTGGTCGGGCGCGTGGCGCGGCTGTTGCTACGTGGGGCCCGGCCTGAAACCATCCTTTGCCTGACCTTTACCAAGGCCGCAGCCGCCGAAATGCAGCGCCGCCTGTTCCAGACCCTCGGCAGTTGGGCGGTCATGGCCGATGAGGCGCTGGCAGAGGCACTGGCTGGACTGGGCGAAGCCCCCGAAGACCTTTCCAAGGCCCGCCGCCTGTTCGCCCAAGCCCTCGAGACACCCGGCGGCCTGAAGATCCAGACCATCCATGCCTTTTGCGAAAAGCTCCTGCGCCGGTTTCCCCTCGAGGCGGGCGTGTCCCCCGGCTTTGTCGTGCTCGAAGACTCCGCTGCGGTCAAAACCTCGCGGGAGGCGCGCGATGGTTTGGCGGAACATGCCTATCGTGAACCCGATAGCCAGATCGGGCAGGCCTATGAACGGCTTTCAATTGATCTGGACTATGAGCGCTTTGGCAAACTGTTCGCCGATTTTGAAGCCCGCCGCCGAGAGATCAATGCCTTTGTCGAATCTTGCGATAGTCATGGGGGCCTGATCAAGGTCGTCTGGAGAAATTGCGGCTTTGACCATGAGATCGATCCGGTCGCCGTCGAGACTGAAGCCCTTGATCTGATCGATTGGTCCGAGTGGAAAAAGACGGCGGAGGCGGTCTATCTCGGCAAGGGTACCACCGATGCCAAACTGGCCGAACGGATGATGTCGGTTGGGTCAACCTCATCCTTGGCAGAGATTTGGGACATACTGAGCACCGAAGCCGGCAAGCCCCTAGCCCGTCTCGGCACGGCGTCAGTGGCCGATTGGGCCAAGACCTATCTCAAGGACGAGCAAGCACGTTTAGACGAGGCGCGAACCCTGGTGGCCACAGCTCAGGTCGCGATCGATAGCCTTCACGTTCTACACTTGGCCCATGCCTATTCGGCCTTTTATGAGGCCTATAAGGCCCTGCATGGCGCGTTGGATTTCGGGGACCTGATCGTCAAGACGCTGGAGCTTTTGACCGAGCGGTCGGACGCGGCATGGGTGCTCTATAAGCTCGACGGCGGCATTGACCATGTGCTGGTCGACGAGGCGCAGGACACGGCACCGGACCAATGGAACATCATCCGCGCCCTGACCGCAGAGTTCTTTGTCGGGGCCGGACGGTTGCGCGGCGAAGGCAGTGATCAGCGGACGGTCTTTGCCGTTGGTGATGAGAAACAGTCGATTTTTTCGTTCCAAGGCGCCGACCCCGCCCGCCTTCTGGCGGAAAGTCAGCATTTCCAAACCCTGATTGAAGAGGTTCAACGTCAGTTCAAGGCGGTGTCCTTGGCCGAAAGCTGGCGCTCGACACCCGAGGTGCTCAGCTTTGTTGACAGCGTCTTCCTCGATCCAGAGGCGCGCCTTGGCCTCAGCCCGCCGCAGGCCGATGGCGAGGGCCCGCTCAATGTCATTACACACTTGGCGCGGCGACCCGCAGGCTTTGGGGCCGTGGACCTGTGGCCACTGGTGCAGAACCCGCCCAAGCCAGAGATCGACCCGTGGAAGCCGGTCGATGCGGAGCCTGAAAAGAGCGCCAATAAGGTCCTCGCGCAACAGATCGCCAATGACATCAAGGCGCAGGTCCAGCGCGGCGACGCGGTGCAGGATCGCGAGTCCAAGACCGGCGGCCTACGACCTGTCAGCTATGGCGACTTCCTCATTTTGGTGCGCCGACGCGGGCCTCTGTTCCAAGAGATCATCCGCGCCCTCAAGCGCGAGGGGGTTCCGGTCGGCGGGGCAGACCGGCTGAAGCTGTCAGAGCATGTGGTGTTCAAGGACCTGCTCGGTCTGGCGCAATTTTGTCTGTTTACGGACGATCACCTGATGCTCGCGGCCCTTTTGCGCTCGCCCTTCTGTGATGTGGACGAGACCTCGCTCTATGATCTGGCCCATAATCGGCAGAGCGGACTGTGGGCGGCGCTGACCAAGCGGGGCGATGAGCGTCCGGAATGGTTAGCCGCTCGCCAGTTTTTCGGTTGGGCTAAGCAGGCCGCTGCCACCACCTCGCCCTTTGACTTCTATGCCAAGGTGATGAGCCGATTGGACAGCACCGGCCGCTCGATGCGTGAGCGGTTGTTGAGCCGTCTGGGCAAGGAGGCCGAGGAGGCGCTGGACGCCTTCCTCGCCCAAGCCTTAGCCGCCGAGGCGCGCGGTGTGCACGATCTAGAACAGTTCGTCGCCGATATGGCCGCTCTTGAGATCGATGTGAAACGCGAGCAGGAGGACGGTAAGGGCGAGGTTCGGGTGATGACCGCCCACGGTGCCAAGGGCTTGGAAGCGCCCATCGTCTATCTGCCCGACACGGCGACCAAGTCCTCGGCCCAAGGCACCAACCTGATGCAGGATCGAGACGGCGCCTTCTATTGGGCCCCTAAAAAGATCAACGATATTGCCCCGACGACGGAGGCGCGGCAGATACGCGCTGAGGCCTCGGACCATGAGAGCCTGCGCCTGCTCTATGTCGCCCTGACCCGGGCACGTGACCGGCTGGTCGTCTGCGGCGTCGAGCCGGGCAAGCCCCACTACAAGGTCGGCAGTTGGTATGACTATGTCGAACGGGCTCTGAACAAGCCAGCCGTTGCCGATCACGTCCGGGCCGTGGCCTTTTTGGATGGCGAGTTGCGCCGGTTCGGGGCGGACCCAGTCCTCGCGGAGCGCCGCGATGCCCCCTTGGAAACCGCATCGGTCCTGCCCGCTTGGGCGCGAGCCCTCGCCAAACAGGAGGCCATCGGAACCCGCTATGCCTCCCCCTCGACCCTAGCGGAATCGGAAAAGGGCCCTGCGCCGTCGCCGCTCGCCACTCTGGGCGGGCTAGGCCGCTATCGGCGCGGCGATTTGATTCATAAGCTATTGCAGGTCCTGCCTGATCTGCCGCCAGAGCAGTTCGAAGCTGGCGCAAAGCGTATCCTTGCCCGCGAACGCGACCTGACCGATGCCCAGCGGCTCGAGATGACAAAAGCCGCCTTGGCCGTCCTGACCGATCCGCAATTTGCCGCCGTATTTGGCCCCGGCTCTCGGCCGGAAGTGGCCATTGCAGGCCGGGCTGAAGGATTGCCGGAACATCTCGCCATATCAGGCCGGGTCGACCGATTGGTCGTCTCTGCCGAGCGGGTCCTCGTGGCCGATTATAAGACCAATCGGCCTGCGCCCTCGACCATCGATAAGGCCGACCGAGCCTATCTGGTCCAGATGGCGGTCTATGTGGCGGTCCTGCGTGAGGTGTTCCCCGGACGGGCCATCGAGGCGGCTCTGGTCTGGACCGATGGACCGAAACTGATGGCCGTGCCTTCAGATCTCATTGCCCAAACCCTAGAGGGCCTGAAGAGCCATTGATCCGTGACACCATCGGACCTACATGCAAAATGAAGGGCAACATGGAGACGCGGGGCCGGTTGAGTCGGACGCGCAGTTGAGGAACGAACTAATGAGCACGGTCAAGATTACCGACGAGAACTTCGAACAAGCGGTTTTGCAGGCTGAACTGCCCGTTCTTGTGGATTTTTGGGCGGAATGGTGCGGCCCCTGCAAGCAGATCGCGCCAGCGCTAGAACAGATCTCCGAAGAGCTGTCCGGCCTCGTGACCATCGCCAAGCTCAATATAGAAGACAGCCCCACGACGCCCTCACGCTATGGCGTGCGCGGGATTCCGACCATGATGCTGTTCCGGGGTGGCCAGATGTCGTCCATGAAGGTCGGTGCCATGCCCAAGCAAAAGATCTTGGAATGGCTCCACGAGTCCGGCGTTCAGCCTGCCTAAATCAACAGGTCCTAACCGGCCATCGCCAATCGCTCTGCCGCTTCGCACCAGAACCCGAACAGGTCTGGGGCGTAGCTTGGCGGGGTGTAGGCATCGACGCAATCTTCGCTGACCACATCATATCGCACCGGTGAGTGGGCGACGATGGTTCCCGCCATCGAGCCCGGCGCAAAGGCTGGGCTTTCCGCATCAAACACGCCGCCAATGGTCAAGAGGGTCCGCCAGCCCGGGCCACTGATCCGCAAGCGCCGGAGGGCTCCCGACATATCGGTTGCCGAGCCGTCTTTACCGAGCGCGGCGGTCAAGGTGGCCAAGGTCAGGTCACCGTCAGCCAGACTGGTCCGGACCAGCCACGTGTTCTGCTCGACCCAGATCACGCGCGACGCGCCGAGGTCCGCACTCTTGCAGACACCGGGCAGAGCGCCACCCAAGACCTTAGCCAAACGGGCCTGCGCGGCCTTATGGCCAGACCAGATTTCGAACCGCAGTAAGCGCGACGGCTCGGGCGTCTGAAGGGTGACAAGATCAGGATGGGCGGCGTTAGTC
>JBEGOG010000089.1:0-8626 GCA_041182125.1 Pseudomonadota bacterium | reverse complement strand
TCTCATCCGCCCTTCGGGGTGGCGGGGCTCCCTGTGTCGCCTCTTCTGGCGACAAGGCTCGTGGTGCGCGCGCCCCCCTTCAAATCCGGCCCCGGGACCCAAGGTCCTGCGCGCGCCGTGGAGATTATTTTAATGTCGAAGAAAATGTTGATCGACGCCGCTCACGCCGAAGAGACGCGGGTGGTGGTTGTAGATGGGTCACGAATTGAAGAGTTTGATTTCGAAAGCCGTTCCAAGAAGCAGCTCCGCGGAAACATCTATCTAGCCAAGGTTACTCGGGTCGAACCGAGCCTGCAGGCCGCTTTCGTTGAATATGGTGGCAACCGCCACGGCTTCTTGGCTTTCAACGAAATCCATCCGGACTACTACCAGATCCCAATGGCGGATCGCGAAGCGCTGATGCGCGACGTTATGGAAGAGGATGATGAGCCTCATCACTCCGCCTCTCATAGTGAGTCCGACGACGCTGAAAGCAGCAATGACCCGGGCGACCACGACGAAGACGACGTCATGGAAGAAGAGGTCGCGCGCCGCCGCCGTCGCCTGATGCGCAAATATAAGATTCAAGACGTGATCAAGCGTCGGCAGATCATGCTCATCCAAGTGGTCAAGGAAGAGCGCGGCAATAAGGGCGCGGCCCTAACCACCTATCTATCGCTCGCCGGTCGTTATGGCGTTCTGATGCCCAACACCGCACGCGGCGGCGGCATTAGCCGTAAGATCACCACGGTCACCGACCGCAAACGCCTAAAGTCCGTCGTTCAGAGCTTGGACGTGCCGCAGGGCATGGGCCTGATCGTTCGCACGGCGGGTGCCAAGCGGACCAAGGCTGAGATCAAGCGCGACTATGAATATCTGCTGCGCCTGTGGGAGAACATCCGCGATGTGACCCTGCACTCGATCGCGCCGGCCCTGATCTACGAAGAAGAAGATCTCGTCAAACGCGCCATTCGCGACATGTACGACAAAGAGCTTGAGGGCATCTGGGTCGAGGGCGAAGCGGGCTACCGCGAGGCCAAAGAGTTCATGCGCATGCTCATGCCGTCGCAGGCCAAGAAGGTCATGCCCTACCGCGAAGCCACGCCCCTGTTCGTCAAACACAAGGTCGAGGATCAACTGGCGGCCATCTATACGCCCGTCGTTCCGCTCAAGTCTGGCGGCTATCTGGTTATCAACCAGACCGAAGCTCTGGTCGCTGTGGACGTCAACTCCGGCAAGTCGACCCGCGAGCGCAACATCGAGGCCACGGCCTTGAAGACCAACATGGAAGCGGCCGAAGAGGCTGCCCGTCAACTGCGTCTTCGCGACCTGGCCGGTCTGGTGGTCATCGACTTCATCGATATGGACGAGTCCAAGAACAACCGGGCCGTCGAAAAGAAGCTGAAGGACTGCCTCAAGGACGACCGCGCCCGCATACAGATGGGCAAGATCTCGTCCTTTGGTCTGATGGAAATCTCGCGTCAGCGTCGCCGGTCCGGCGTTCTGGAAGGCACAACCCACATCTGCGATCATTGCGCCGGCGTTGGCCGTGTTCGCTCGGTCGAGTCCAGTGCCCTTGCCGCCCTGCGCAGCATCGAGATGGAAGCGGTTCGCGACGGCGCGGGCTCCATCACCTTGAAGGTACCGCAGGCTGTCGGCCTCTATATCCTCAACGAGAAGCGCGTCTATCTCGAGCGCGTGCGTCTGGCCCAAGGCCTGTTCGTGACCATTCAGATTGATGACACCCTGTCTCACGCTGAACATGACATTGAGCGCACCGAGACCCGCGAGTTTGAACCGCGTCCAGAAGATCTCGCCCTGCTTGGCGGCCCCCTCGCCCTGCCCTTCGACGACAGCGCCGATGATCACATCGTCGATGACGATGACGAAGAGGATGAAGAGATCATCGCCTCAGACGATGAGGATGACGAAGACGAAGCCTCAGAAGCCCCTGCCCGCTCGGCATCGCGCGGTCCTGCCGAACGGACCGAAGAGGCCGGAGACGATAGTGAAGCCGGTCGTCGTCGCCGCCGCCGCCGCCGCCGTGGACGGCGCGGGGATGAGCCATCCGATCGCGCAGCCTCTTCCGAAGCCGAAGGTGAAGGCGACAACACCGAAGGTGACGATGAAGACGGTGCTGAAGGCACTGAAGCGCGTGAAGGCGAAAGCAGCGAAGCCGAAGCGGCCCGCCGCCGCCGCCGTCGCGGTCGTCGTGGTGGTCGCCGAATGCGTGAAGATGTGCGCACCGACGAGCCCTATGGCTGGACTCGCCCCCGGGCTCCGGATGGCGATCCCTATATTTGGTTTGACCCCCTGCAGCCGCGTCAACGCCCGGTGCAGTCCGAAGAGCTGGCGACGCCAGTGGTCGCGGAGCTAGCATCTGCAGAGACCCCGACCGCTTCTGATGCAGTTGTGGCTAGCACAGAGGCCGCAAAGCCTGCCAAGCCTGCGCGTCGCCGTCGTCCGACCAAGGCTGAGCTCTTGGCTAAGGCCGAGGCAGATGCGGTCGCTATAGAGGCCCCAGAAGCGGTCATCGAAGCCGATACTCCCGCCCCAATCGCCGCCGAACCGGCGGTCGAGGCGGACATCTGGGTCGAGCTTCCTGCCGTCGATGAGGTCAAGGCCAAGCCCGCTCGCGCTCGCCGCAGTCGTGCCAAGGCCCAACCTGAACCAGAGGCGCAAGCTGAACCGGTGGTTGAAACCCCTGTTGAAGCGGCCCCAGTGGCGGCTGAACCCATACAAGCACCGGCTGAACCCGTGCCTGTTGCGGTCGCAGAGCCAGCACCTGAGCCGACGCCGGATCCAGCGGCCATTATTGCGCCTCCATCCCAGCCTAAGAAGGGCTGGTGGCGGCGCTGATAAGGCGCTAACCTCCTTTTAGGGGCATTACCCCCCGCGTCCTCACCGGCGCGGGGGTTCAATTTTGGAGCGGTAAGTTTGGCCCCTCGGATGTCGTCAAGCACTGCGATGAGCGTGCCAAACTGTAAGGGTTCGTCCAGATCCCTGACGCAGCAACTCAAGGCCTCTATCGCGGTCGGGGCCCTAGCACTTTCGCTTATTTTAGCGCCCAATCTGGCCAGGGCTCAAAGCGCCACGTCTCTCATTCGCGACACGGAAATCGAAGAGATCCTCAGGGCCAACGCCGATCCTGTTTTGATTGCGGCTGGGCTCAATCCCAAAGATGTTCGCATCCATCTGATCGGCGACAAACAGATCAACGCCTTTGTCTCTGGCGGCCAACAGATGTTTTTCAATACCGGGCTGATCACCCAGACCCGAACACCCAATGAGTTGATTGGCGTCATGGCCCACGAAACCGGCCACATCTCTGGTGGGCATTTGGCGCGCTCAGGCGACGCCAGCAAAGCGGCGACAGGCACTTTTGTCATGACCCTGGGCCTCGGCCTCTTAGCCGCCTTGGCTGGAGCGCCCGATGCCGCCGCCATGCTGATCGGCAATAGCAGCTATTTCGCGACCCTTTCAGTGCTCGGCTATACCCGCGTGCAGGAATCCTCCGCTGACCAAGCCGCCGCCGGGTTCTTAGAAAAGAGCGGACAGTCGGGTAAAGGACTGGTCGAGTTTTTCGACAATTTCCGATATCAAGAGGTGTTCTCGGACGCCAAGCGCTACCCCTTCTTCCGCAGCCACCCCCTATCGTCTGACCGGATCGAGGCCTTGCGGGTAAAGGTCGAGGCCATGCCGAACTACGGCAAGCCAGACAGCGGCGAGGCTCAGGCAACCCATATGATCATGGTGGCCAAGCTCAAGGCCTTCATGAACCCACCCCAGCAAAGCTTCATCGAGTTCAAGGAAAGCGACAAGTCCTATCCGGCGCGCTATGCCCGCGCCATCGCCTATTACCGCGCGCTTGAAACCGAAAAGGCGCTCAAGGCCATCGACGCCCTGATCAAGGACTATCCAGACAACCCCTATCTTTGGGAGTTGCGCGGTCAGGCCCTGTTTGAATCGGCCCGCGCGGCCGAAGCTGAGCCCGCCTATCGCCGCTGTATCGAGCTAAAACCGGATGCGGCCCTGTTTCACCTCGCCTTAGGTCAAACCCTGTTAGCACTGGACAATGACAAGCGGGTCGATGAGGCCATTGCTCATATCTACAAGGCGTTGGAACTCGAACAAGACAACCCCTTTGGCTGGCGCATGTTGTCAGAGGCCTATGACCGTCGCCGTCAACCGGGTATGGCGCGCCTTGCCGCTGCGGAGCAGTATTTCGCTCTGGGCGTACCCAGCGAAGCGCGCATTTTCGGCATGAGAGCTCGCGCTGAACTGGTCAAGGGATCGCCGGAATGGCGCCGTGCGACAGACATTGTGCTGGCCTCTGAGCCGACCGATGACGATTTGAAAGATCTGGCCAAGGAAGGCAGTGCTGCGCCCCGTAAGCGCTGATGCCCTCTCATAAAGCTCACCTTAACCGCGCCTAGCGGATGGTGGGGCAAACACAACCCAAGCGGAACATGACCATGCGCCTTCCTACCCTCTTGCTGACGGCCGTTAGCTGCCTTGCCCTCACCGGTTGTGGCATGGTCCAGAACGAAAAGGCCTTTGGCGACCGTGTCCGCGCCTATCTGATCACCCATCCCGAAGTGATCGAAGAGGCCATCAACAAACTACAAGAAAAGCAGGCCGCTGAAGCGTCGCAGCTGGCACAGAGTAAGATTGCTGAGAACCGGCAGGCCCTCGAACAGGACCCGCGCGACTTTGTCGGTGGGAACCCCAAGGGGACGGTGACCGTGGTCGAGTTCTTCGACTATCGCTGCGGCTACTGCAAGTCCGCCCAGACGCAGGTGGTCGAGTTGCTCAAAGCCAATCCGGATGTTCGTTTCGTCTATAAGGAGTTCCCGATCCTGCCTGACCGAGACGGCAAGCTCGGCGTCTCCCTGCGGGCAGCGCGCGCAGCATTGGCAGCCGGGGCTCAGGGCAAATATGGCGCGGTACACGAGGATCTGATGGCCGAAAAGGCGCTGGATGATGCGACCATCGCCAAGATCTTAACCGCCAATGGCCTTGATCCTGCCGCCGCCAAGAGCGCCGGCGAGGCCGACAAGGTCACCGAGCACCTGACCGCCGTGCATAATCTTGGCCTCGCCATCGGTATCCAAGGAACGCCCGCCTTTATCGTCGGTGATCAGCTGATCCCAGGTGCCGATATGGAAGCGTTAAAACGCGCCATCGAGATCGCACGCGCCAAACAGATCAAGCCTGCCGCCTAGATCAAACCGGCCAAGGGTGAGGATGGATCGGCATACATCCGCCGTGGCATCCGGCCTGCCCGGTAGGACAGGCGTCCGGCGATAACAGCATGCTTCATGGCCTCCGCCATCAAGATCGGGTCCTTGGCCTCGGCGATGGCGGTGTTCATCAAGACGCCGTCGCAGCCAAGCTCCATGGCGATGGTGGCATCAGACGCCGTGCCGACCCCGGCATCGACCAGAACCGGCACCTTGGCCTGCTCGACGATCAGCCGGATATTGACGCGGTTCTGGATGCCCAGACCTGAGCCAATCGGCGCGCCGAGAGGCATGATGGCGGCGGCACCCGCCTCCTCGAGCTTGCGCGCATAGACCGGGTCATCGGTGCAATAGACCATGACGTCAAAGCCCTCCTTGACCAGCAACTTCAGGGCCCGAAGGGTCTCTTCCATATCCGGGTAAAGGGTCTTGGTGTCCGACAAGACCTCAAGCTTGACCAGGCTCCAATCGCCCGCCTCGCGGGCCAACCGCAAGGTGCGCACCGCATCCTCGCCTGTGAAACATCCCGCCGTATTGGGCAGATAGGTGAAGCGGTCGGGCCGGACGAAATCCACCAGCATTGGCTGGCTGGGGTCGGACAGGTTCACGCGGCGCACGGCGACAGTGACGATCTCTGCGCCAGCGGCCTCAGCGGCGGCCGCATTGGTCGCATAGTCCTTATATTTGCCCGTGCCGACAATCAGGCGTGAGCGAAAGGTTCGGCCCGCTACGGTCCAGGTGTCTTCGCCGCTCATATCAGCCGCCTCCAATGAAATGCACGATCTCGATTCGGTCCCCGTCGCACAGGGCTGTCCTGTCATAGGCTGACCGAGGCACAATTTCGAGGTTGTGTTCTACGGCCAGCTTTCGCCCATCCAATTGCAGCGCATCGACCAAGGTCGCAACGGTTTTCACCCCTTCGAACACCCGCTCTTCGCCATTTACAATCAACCGCATTTTAACCCCATTTGCCGCGATCTGAATTGTGACCCTAGCCAACCAGAGATACAAGACAGCACCTAACGACGGCGGGGGCGCATGTCCAAGATCATCTTCGTATTGAGCGGTCCGAACCTTAATCTTCTCGGCACCCGCGAACCAGAAATCTACGGATATGCCACGTTGAAAGACGTTGAGGACCAGTGCCGCTCAAAAGCCGCTGGCCTTGGGTTTGAAATCGACTTTCGTCAGTCCAATCACGAAGGTGTGTTGATCGACTGGATACAGGAGGCTCGCCTCAAGGCCTGTGCAGTCGTACTCAATCCCGCAGGATATGGTCACACTTCGGTGGCCATTCTTGATTCGTTGAAAACCTTAGCGATTCCTATCGTTGAGTGTCACCTGTCCAACCCGGCCGCTCGCGAAGAGTTTCGTCGGTCAACCTATGTCTCTTTGGCTGCAACGGGCATCGTGTCCGGCTTTGGAGCCAAGAGTTATGAACTCGCCATAGAGGCTGCTGCGGCACTCGTCGCGAAATCTGGCCTCTAAGGCGCTCAGACAGACGACACCTAAAGGTTCCGGCGATCCCATCGATGCGCGTCTCGTTCGCAAGCTTGCGGACATTCTGCACGATACGGGACTGACCGAGATCGAAGTCGAGCGCGGTGACCTGAAGATTCGGGTGGCCCGGTCGGTAACCGTCTCCGCTCAAGCCGTGCAGGTCGCTGCCCCAGCCCAATATAGCCCCGCGCCCGTCGAAGCCCCGGTTGCTGCTGCGCCTGCTGCCGTTGCCGCCGCGCCAGCGGTTCGCGCAGGCGATCTGGTCAAGTCCCCCATGGTCGGAACGGTCTATCTTCAGGCCCAGCCCGGTGCGGATCCCTTCTGCAAGCCCGGTGACAAGGTGGTTGAAGGTCAAACCCTCTTGATCGTCGAAGCCATGAAGACCATGAACCCGATCCCTGCTCCGCGCTCCGGAACCGTGGTCGAGATCTTGGTGGCCGATGGCGACCCGATTGAGTTTGGCGAACCCCTCGTGGTCCTCGAGTAGTCCGATGTTCACCAAGATCCTGATTGCGAACCGCGGCGAGATCGCCCTGCGGATTCACCGCGCCTGCAAGGAAATGGGCATTGCCACCGTGGCGGTCCATTCCGAAGCTGACGCCAGCGCCATGCATGTGCGCCTTGCCGACGAAAGCGTCTGTATCGGCCCAGCCAGCGCCGGAGCTATCTGAACATTCCCTCGATCATTGCCGCCGCAGAGATCACGGGTGCTCAGGCCATTCACCCCGGCTATGGCTTCCTGTCGGAAAATGCCCGCTTTGCCGAGATTGTTCAGGCGCACGGGATGACCTTCATCGGTCCCAATCCTGATCATATCCGTATGATGGGCGACAAGATCACCGCCAAACAGGCCGTCAAGGATGCGGGCATCCCCGTCGTTCCGGGTTCTGATGGCGCGCTGCAGACCGAAGAAGAGGCCTTTGCTGCTGCCGAAGTCATTGGCTTCCCCGTTCTGATCAAGGCCGCTGCCGGTGGCGGTGGCCGGGGCATGAAGGTGGCCTTGGACCGCGAGTCCCTGTCCGAAGCCGGTGCGACGGCCAAGGGCGAGGCTGGCGCGGCCTTTGGGGATGACAGCGTCTATATGGAGCGCTACCTCCAGCGCCCCCGTCACATCGAAATCCAAGTCATCGCCGACTCGTTCGGCAATGTGGTGCATCTGGGCGAGCGAGACTGTTCGCTTCAGCGCCGTCACCAGAAAGTGCTGGAAGAGGCCCCCTCACCGGCTATCGACGCCGCCACCCGCGCCAAGATCGGCAAGGTCGTGGTCGATGCGATCAAGGCTATCGGCTATCTGGGCGTAGGAACCATCGAGTTCCTCTACGAGAATGACGAGTTCTTCTTCATCGAGATGAACACCCGTCTGCAGGTCGAGCATCCGATCACCGAAGCCATCACCCGCATCGATCTGGTCCGCGAACAGATCCGTATCGCTGCTGGCCTGCCGCTGTCCTTCACGCAAGACGACATTGTCTTCGAAGGTCACGCGATTGAGTGCCGTATCAATGCTGAGAATGCGCGGACCTTCACGCCGTCTCCGGGTCTGGTCACAGACTTCCATGCACCGGGCGGTCTGGGCGTGCGCCTCGATTCAGCCCTCTATGCCGGCTATTCGATCCCGCCCTACTATGACAGTCTTGCGGGCAAGCTGATCGTCCATGGCCGTGACCGCACAGAGTGTATCGCGCGCCTGCGCCGTTCGCTCAGCGAGATGGTGGTTGGCGGTATCGAGACGACCATTCCCCTGTTCCAAGACCTGCTGGTTCAGCCGGACATCCTCGCCGGTGACTATCACATCCACTGGCTGGAAAACTGGATCAAGGCGGGCGGCTAGTCAGAAGGACAGGGCCAGAGGATAGGGTCTTGGAAGACTTTACGGTCGACGATCTCATCGCCTGCTATGAGCG
>JBEGOG010000088.1:0-6468 GCA_041182125.1 Pseudomonadota bacterium | reverse complement strand
GAGGTGCAGCAGTTCGACATTGTCTATGGCCCCTATTCGGCCCGCTATGGCGGCAATTCCATGGGCGGGGTGATCTCGGTCACCACCCGCGCGGCTGAGGCTCATGAGACCTATGCCGCCGCCCAGACCATGATCATGCCCTTCAAGGAATATGGCTTTGACGAGACCTTCAAGGGCTACAGCCTCGAAGGCGGCGGGTCCTACAAACAGGCCGATGGGCCATGGAGCGCGCGCGGCGGCTTTCGGCATTTCGACAATGTCGGACAGTCCATGACCTACAACCTGCTAACGGCGACCACCGGCACGGGAACGCCCGTGACCGGCACCTTTGACGACAAGCGCCTCGCGACACCGGTCTTTGGCGCGGCCTCGCCCGTCCATGTGATCCAAGACCAGTTTCGTCTGCGCATCGGCTATGAGGCGCAAAATGGCTGGACGGCAGAGGCCTTGGGCTTTGCGTGGAAAACCGATCAGGACCTAACCGACACCCGCACCTTCCTGCGCGATGGGTCCGGCGCGGCCATCGGCCAAGGCAAGGTCAGTTTCGGCGGCAAGACATGGAACGCCACGGGCCTGACCCAGTCCCTCACCAGCCGCACCGAATATCTGAGCGGAATAAAACTCAGCGGACCGCTGGCCGGATGGGCAACATCGGCCAACCTGTCGCGCTATTGGATCGCCAGCCAAGATGTCAGAACCTCCAAGGACTATCTGACTGGTCTTTCTAATGGGGCAGGCACCCAAACCAAGCAAAATACCCCCGGCTGGTGGACGGCAGACGCAACCGCAGAACGCACCTTTGGCGGCCACGACGTGGCCTTTGGCGTCAATGCCAACCTCTATGAGACCGCGCAGGACAGTTTCACCACCGCCCGGTGGAAGGAGGCCTCAAGCGCCGTCTATTCGGCCTCGACCTCCGGCAAGACCCGCCTCTGGGGCCTGTGGGCCGAGGATGCTGTGGCCCTCAACGACGATTTCAAACTGACCCTGGGGGTGCGGTACGACCAGTGGCGGGCCTTTGACGGGGGGATTGGCAAGCTGCTCGGTGGCCGCCGCGTGGATAGTGCCTATGCCAGCCGCACCGACAGCTCGGTCAGTCCCAAGCTCAGCCTTCAGGGCCGCATGCCCGGCGATATTGACCTTCAGATCAGTCTGGGCAGCGCCGTGCGCTTCCCCACGGTGGGCGAGCTGTTCCAAGGCCGCATCGATGATGTAACCCGCCAGATCGACCCGCAGAGCTTTGACCCAAACCTCAAGCCGGAACGGTCCAAGGATGCCAACCTGATCCTTCGCCGCAGTTTCGGTAAGGTCCGCGCCACCGGCAGCCTGTTCTATCAGGACATTGAAGACGCCATCTTCAGCTTCAGCGGACTGAACCAGTTCGGCACGGTGATCTCGTCCTACAAGAATGTCGATCAGGTGCGTCAGGTCGGGGCCGAACTGATCCTTGAGGGCACGGACATCCTCGTCGATGGTCTGAATATCGACGCCAATGCCGCGTGGATCGATGCCAAGACGGTCAAGAACCGCGCCAACCGCGCCGCCGAGGGGGTTGCCTTTCCGCGCATCCCCGAATGGCGCTCCAACGGCAATTTGCGCTATCGCCTGTCTGAGGCCCTGAAACTGTCGCTGGGCTGGCGCTATGGCTCGCGACCCAATTCGGACCTGTTCGGGCTGGTACGCGGCGATGCCTACGGTTTCCAGAGCGAATATTTCACCGTCGATAGCCGCCTGTCTTGGGATGCGACAAAGAAGGTTCAGGTCAGTGTCGGGGTAGACAACCTGTTCAATGACCAAGCCTATGTCGCCCACCCCCTGCCGCAACGCAGCCTAGTCGTTGATCTGAAAGCCAAGTGGTGAGGAGCGAACCATGACCGTTCAGACCTTAAAACCGCCCTTCAACCTCTATCGCACCCTCTGGCGCTGGCATTTCTATGCGGGGCTGTTCTGCGTGCCCTTCATCATCATTCTGGCGCTCAGCGGCTCGCTCTATCTGTTCAAGCCACAGGTCGAGGCTTGGCTGGACCGGCCCTATGACCATCTGGCCTTTGCGGGGGCACCGGCCAACGCCGATGATCAGATCAAGGCTGCCCTCGCCGCTGTGCCGGGCGGGAGCCTGAAATCCTATGAGGTGCGGCAAGATCTGCACGACGCCGCCCGCATCGAGGTCCGCGCCAACGGCGAGACAGTGCTCGTCTATGTCCACCCCCAGACCCTCGCGATCCTCCAGAAGGTCAAGGACAAGGATCGGCCGATGGAGGTGATCAAGACCGTCCATGGCGAGCTTTTGATGGGGGATCGGGGCTCGAACATTGTCGAACTGGCCGCCTCGTGGGCCATCGTCATGGTGGTTAGCGGGCTTTACCTCTGGTGGCCCAGACAGGCGCAAGGCTTGGCGGGCCTGGTCTGGCCGCGTCTCAATATGGGCAAGAAGCTGTTTTGGCGCGATCTCCATGCCGTGACGGGGGTGTGGATCTCCAGCCTTGCCCTGTTCCTGCTGCTCACGGGCCTACCTTGGACCTCGGTCTGGGGTGAGGGCTTTAAGAGGGTGCGCGACCTGACCCATACCGCTACCGTTCAACAGGATTGGGGCCAGAGCCGGTCGGCTGAACAGGCCAAGGCCAGCGCCTCGATCCATGACGGTATGGATATGCCCGGAATGGACATGGGAGCCATGGAGATGGACCACGCCATGATGATGCCGCCGCACGCTGTCTCGGTCGAGCGGATGGCCAGCACCCTTAGACCCTTAAACCTCGCTTCCCCGGTCCTGATATTGCCCCCCTCCAAGCGCGAGCCGGGTTGGACGGGCAAGTCTGACGCCCAGAACCGAACCTTGCGCGTGACCATGGTGCTCGACCCCGGCACCGGGGCCATCCTCAACCGTGAGAATTTCAACCAGCGCCATCCGATTGATCAGATCGTCGGCTATGGGATTGCCGCCCATGAGGGCCAGCTGTTCGGGATGTTCAATCAGGCTCTGGGCGTCCTAACCGCAGCGGGCCTTTGCCTGTTAGCCGTCAGCGGCGTGATCCTGTGGTGGCGCAGACGCCCCAACGGCAAGCTCGGCGCGCCAGAGCCGGTCGGATCGGAACGATTGGCGCTCGGCCTAGGCGTTCTGCTGATCTTTTTTGGCCTGTTCCTGCCGCTCTTTGGTCTGTCGCTAATCGTCGTCGGCCTGATCGAGCGTTTGGTTCTGCGCCAAATACCCGGCGTTCGCGCTTGGCTCAGCCTTCGGCCAGCCTGATCAGATCAGGCTGGCAAGGTCGGCGGGAGCCCTAGGCGTCAATATCCACGTCCTTGGTTTCTTTCAGGAACAGGATGCCAATTACGGCGGTCACACTGGCCACGACAATCGGGTACCATAGCCCGTAATAGATGTTCCCCGTCGCCGCGACCATGGCGAAGGCTGTGGTCGGCAAGAAGCCCCCGAACCAGCCATTGCCGATATGGTAGGGCAGGCTCATCGAGGTGTAACGGATATTGGTCGGGAACATCTCCACCAGCATGGCGGCAATCGGGCCATAGACCATGGTCACATAGATGACGAGCAGGGTCAGGATGGCGATGACCTTGGGTCGGTCGACAAGGGCGCTGTCAGCCTTAGCCGGATAGCCCGCCGATTTTAGAGCTGCACCAAGACCGGTTTCCCACTCGGTCTTTTGGGCCTTGAACGCGGCCTTATCGAGCCCCTTGCCATCAAAGGCTGTGAGGGACTGGTTGCCGATCTTGACCTGAGCCAGCGTGCCCGCAGGCGCGGCCTGATTGGTATAGGTCACGCCCGCCTTGGCCAGATAGGACTTGGCCAAATCACACGAGCTGTTGAACACCGTCTTGCCGACCGGATCGAACTGGAACGCGCAGTCAGCGGGATCGGCGACCACAATCACCGGTGCAGATGCCACCGCTGCGGCAAGCTGCGGATTGGCCGCGACGGTCAAGGCCTTGAACAGCGGGAAATAGGTCAAGGCCGCTAGCAAGCAGCCCAGCATGATGATCGGCTTGCGGCCGATCTTGTCCGACAGCCAGCCGAACAGGACAAAGAACGGGGTGCCGATCAGAAGGGCGGTCGCCACCAGACCATTGGTCAGGGCCCCGTCGAGCTTGAGGGTCTTTTCGAGGAAAAACAGGGTGTAGAACTGGCCCGTATACCAGACCACCGCCTGCCCCGCCGTCAGTCCGACCAGCGCCAGAATAACGATCTTGAGATTCGGCCATTTGCCAAAGGAGTCGGTCAGGGGGGACTTTGAGCCCTTGCCCTCATCGACCATGCGTTGGAACGAAGGGCTTTCGGACAGTTGCAGCCTGATCCACAGGGACACGCCGAGCAGCAGGATGGAGACCAGGAACGGCACCCGCCAGCCAAAGGCTTGGAACGCATCCTCGCCCAGCACCTTGCGGGTCAGGAGGATCACGACAAGGCTAAGGAACAGGCCAAAGGTCGCGGTGACCTGAATGAAGCTTGTATAGAAGCCCCGCCGCCCCTGAGGCGCATGTTCAGCCACATAGGTCGCCGCCCCACCATATTCACCGCCCAAGGCCAGACCCTGAACCAGTCTCATGGCCACCAAGGCCACGGGCGCGAGGATGCCGATCTGATCATAGCTGGGCAACATACCGACCACGAAGGTCGATAGGCCCATTAAGAGCATAGTCACCAAGAAGGTGTTCTTGCGGCCCCAAAGATCGCCCAACCGGCCGAAGACCAACGCTCCGAAAGGCCGGACGGCGAAGCCCGCAGCGAAGGCCAGCAGGGCGAAGATATAGCCCGTGGTCTCATTCACGCCGGAAAAGAAGTGGTGGGTGATGTAGGTGGCGAGCGAGCCATAGAGATAGAAATCGTACCACTCAAAGACCGTGCCCACCGACGCGGCCCCGATGGTCATTGCATCCTTGCGCCCAACCGGCGCGGGCTCTGCATGGCTCATGGTCCAGTCCCCCTGAAAACTCGCCGCTTAGCGCGGCCTGTCATGGTCTGCCCCACAGCTGACCCTTAGGGATGCATGTTTGCGGTATTTTGCCTCCCTGTCAGCCCCATCATTGGATTTGGTGAGTGCGCAGGCTCCATAAGACCTGACAGAGCGCTCACTTTCGGCTTTGGCCTTGGCGCGAATGGGCTATCCTTGACAAAACATAAGCGCTGGAGGCGACCATGACCGATCACCTAATTGAGACCTTTGCCGATGGGGTCGCGACCCTGACCATGAACCGTCCAGAGGCCCGCAATGCCCTGTCCGGCGAGATGATGGCCGCCCTGTCTGCCGCCGCGCCGCGTCTGGCCGCGGATCCCAAGGTTCGTCTGGTCGTGGTAACGGGCACCGGCGCGGCCTTCTGCGCGGGCGGCGATGTTAAGGGCTTTGCCTCTGGCCCCAAGGCGGGCGCGGAGTTGCCAACCTTCGAAGAGCGCGTCCATGGCCTTCGCACCGGCATGGAATTTAGCCGCCTGCTCTATGAAATGCCCAAGCCCACCTTGGCCGTCATTCCCGGACCAGCCGCAGGCGCGGGCCTGTCCATCGCATTGGCCTGCGACATGCGCATCGCCGCCAACGAGGCCAAGCTGACCACCGCCTTCTCAAAGATCGGCGCGTCGGGTGATTACGGCGGCAGCTATTTCCTGACCCAGTTGGTCGGCACGGCCAAGGCCCGCGAGCTCTATTTCACCGCTGACGTGATCACGGGCGCTGAGGCCGCAGCCCTCGGCATCGTCAATAAGGCGGTCCCGTCTGCAGAACTTCCAGAGGCCGCCGCCGCCCTGATCCACCGCCTGGCCAACCTGCCCACCGCCGCCATCGGCTATATGAAGAAGAACCTCGGCATGGCCACCCATGGCTCGCTGAGCGAGGTTATGGACGCCGAGGCTGTCGGGATGGTCCGCACCATGATGACCGATGACCACAAGGCCTCGTCCATCGCCTTCGTCGAAAAGCGCCAGCCGGTGTTCAAGGGCCGCTAAAAAGCCCACTCGGTTTCGAAAGTCAGAACCCCTGCGCTTTGCGGCGCGGGGGTTTTTCTCTTTAGGCCTGAACCAAGCGCACCCGTGTGCCGCAAAGGACCACGTTGCCCTCCGCATCGAGACAGTTCTGAGCCTTGGCACGGGCCAGAACATCGGCGGGATTGCGCACCGCAACATCAAAGGCACCCAAGCCCTCGCCCCGGCCATCGGTGGGCCACACCCAGGGCTCCGGCCCAGCGTGCGGCCATGGCGGCAGGGTCATCGCCTTGCAGTTCTGCGCCGACGATCTCACAGGCCACCTCGGTGCGGACATTGGCCTGCCAATCGGGACCGCCCCATTGCCAGCGCTCCGTCGGCACCTTGGCATCGACAGAGACAATCGCCCCGCCCAGATCGCGGGGGTGCAGATGGGTGAAGGCCACGCCATCGCCGTCAAACTGATCGGCAATCCGCACGCCCTGAGCGATGATCCGAGCCCGGGCCGCAGCCAAGTCTTGGCACTGGAAGATCGCCAT
>JBEGOG010000087.1:0-10984 GCA_041182125.1 Pseudomonadota bacterium | reverse complement strand
CGATAGCTGGCGTCGCCGACCCACTGCCACTTTGGCGTATTGGGGAAGGCCTGTCCGCCAAAATTGGTCAAGATGGCGTTGGGATCAAAATTGGTGAACCCGTCTAGGATCTCAGATTCCGTATAGGATCCGCCCGCGGTAAGGCTCAAGCCTTCGAGCGGGACCCAGGTGGCCTGAAGCTCAGCGCCCGTGACCTTAGACTTGGGCACATTGATCATCTGCAAGAGGGAGTTAAAGACGGGGTCCAGCACCCGGCCGAGGATCTGCTTGTCCTGATAGTCGTAATAGAACAGGGCCCCGTTGAGTTGGAGTTTACGGTCGGAGGAGGTGGTCTTGAACCCAGCCTCATAGGCCAGAACCGACTCTTGGGTTGCGGGCAGATATTGACGGGCCGTTGACGCCCCCAGCGAGGGGAAGCCTCCGGCCTTATAGCCCTTGCTGATATTGGCATAGAGCAGGGTCCGCTCGCGCGGTGCCCACTCCGCCCCCGCCCGCCAAGCGACATTGGTCTCATTGAGGCTATCGACCACCAGCCCCGGCGCATAGACGGCATTGACCGTGGTACAGCCGCCCTTAGCGATCGGGGGATTAAAGGGCAGACCGAACGCGGGTCGGAAGGAGTTCCACAGGGACCCAAGGACGAAGGCGGTATTACCATTGCCGGAATCGGCCGTGCACCCGCTGAAGCGATTGTCCGACTTCGTGTAACGTGCGCCGCCATAGACCTTCAGATCGTCGGTCAACTGATAGTCGAGGCTGGCAAAAATGGCGGAGGTCTTGGACTTTTGATTGTTGGTGTCGACGAAGTCGGCAAAGATCGGCAGGCCAAAGCCGGTAAAGGCAAGGGCCTGGGTGCTCTGCGCAAGAATGTTGAAGCTGGATTCACGAACATCATCGTCGGCATAGCTGACGCCAACCGTGTAGCGGGTCTTGCTGTTGAGAGCGCCCGTGATCCGCAGTTCCTGAGACAGGGATTGGATCTTGCCGGTCGTGTGACGGTTCAGGTTCGACAGGGTGGTGCCGTCAATATCCTGCAGCTGATCCTGCTTGAACTGACTGACGGCGGTCAGCGAGGTCAGGGTCATGCTGTCCGACAGTTCATAATCGACCTTCGCGGCGGCCTGAAGGAAGCGATTGTTCTTGGCGTAGTCATCCGCCGGATTGAAATCGGCAGCCCGCGCATTGGTGGGGGCTAATCTGTAGGTCAGCAAGCCGGGGACAAAGGGGGCGATGGGCGCAATCTGGGGGTTTATGCCAATCAGTTGACCGGCCTGGACATCGGACTGGTCATTAGAGCCATTGATATTGATCTGAACCTTCAGCCGCGCGCTGGGATCCCACGCCAAGGTCAGACGGGCATTTTGGACCTTGTCAGCCCCATTTTCGGCGGCGTTGGTGTAGCTGCGCTGCCAAGGATCGGACGTGATCGTCTGGACGGCCAACCGTGCGCCCAGTGTCTCGGACAGGGGCCCGCTTATATAGCCGCTCAGGTCCGCTGCGTTAAAGGTGCCGTAGCTGGCGTCCATGCCGGCGGCGAAGCTTTTGGTCGGCTTGGCGGCAATGAAGTTGATCGCACCGCCGGTGGCATTTTGCCCAAACAGTGTGCCTTGCGGGCCCTTGAGAATTTCGACGCGCTCGAGGTCCAGATTGACGCCGCGGCTCTCAATGGCAAAGGGGATCGGGGCCTGATCGATATAGAGGCTGACCGTTGAACGACCACCCAAGCTGATGTCGCTAAAGCCAATGCCGCGGAGGGTATAGATCGGCGAGCCGACATAGGAATCGGCATAGCTGAAGCCCGCCGACACCTTGATTAGATCGCGGACCTCATTGACCCCCGCGCGCTTGAGCTGTTCACCCGTCACCGCTGTGATCGACATGGGCACGGCATTGACATTTTCTTCGCGCTTTTGCGCGGTGACGATGATCTCAGGAACCAGAGCGCCTGTTTCTGGCGCGCGCTCTTGGGCCTCCGCGGCCGCGGCCATCAGCGACAAGGAGGAGATGCCCGCCATAATCGCCAGCTTCAGAGGGGTCGGATTGGTTATCTGGTTTGAGCGATGGGGCAGGGGCAACATCAGGGGTTCTCCTTTAAGAGACGGGGTCGCGCGGGCCGATCGGACGTGCGGTTCGATGGCCGACGGGGTGGCTCGAGAGCCTGAGGCGGTGCGCGTGAGCAAACTGTTTTATCGGGGTCAGACAGGGTCTTGGCGTGGAACGCCCCCAGAAACGAAAGGCCCATCAGGTCTTACCGGTTGTCAATATTTGGGGCCCGCCTCGAGGGCGAGGCCCAAAAGCTTGATGGGGATTGGCTAAAGGGACGGCTCTTTCAACCGTACCTTTAGCCCCCTATTCGCTGAGACCTACTTCGCGGACACGCGGTCCGTTTCAGAGGTCGCAACCGTCCAGATGATCACACCGAAGGCGATCTTGTTCAGGACATCAGCGAGATTGTAGATCACGTTGAGCGCCGCGGAGCTGTTGGCGGGATCTTGTCCCATCAGATAGCCCACGAAGTAGCCAATCGGATAGATCGCCCAGCCGAAGGTCACGATTAAGCGCATGAGCTTAAAGGCGGACTGCACAGACTCCGGAGATTCCGCGGCATTGATCTTGCTGGCCTGACCCGCAAAGATCTCATAGAGGATGTAGGCCCATCCGAGCATACCCACGATAAAGCCGGGCCATGCACCTGCATATCCCGCTTCACCGGCATATCCGCCAATGAGCATGACGAACGTACCGATCATCAGCCTCCAGAACACGCCGCCTGGAACCTTGGTCACCGCAGCCAAGATCAGATAGAACTCGACCATGAGCAATGGCACGGTGATCAGCCAGTCGATATAGCGATAGACCGTTGGCGTGGAGCCTGTCGCAACCCAGACGTCTCGCATGTAGAAATAGTGGACTGCCGCCACCAAGGTCACGAGACCAGAGACAGTTAGCGAAGTCTTCCATTTTCCTGCAACCCGCTGAGTTTCAAGGAAAAAGAATGCAGTAGACGCCACGAGGGCCATCGAAATCAACCAGAATGATATGCCGACATAGTCGTCTGGCCTTAGGTTTTCAGTGGCTGCATGAGCGAGTGCGGGAACTAAGGATACAGCCGCCCCCAAAGAGAGCAACTTTACGCGAAACTTAGACATTCAAGCCTCCCTATTTAAGTAATTTTTATTATTGCATTAAGATGCTAATTTGATTTTTTTCATCTGTCTAGACTTGTGGTGATCGTGACTTGAATCGACGACACACCGATCATAAAAAAGATGATTGTTAAAGAGAGTCTTCAAGCGATTTTTACTGCTCAAAGTACGGATATAATATTGATTTTTTTGAAAATATTTCAGTTACAAAATTAGCAAACCGGAGTGTTAGCTTTAGCATTTACCAGCCCCTGCGATGGTCTAATGGTAATTTAAACTAGTGATAAGATCCTTCGCCTTAGGGGCAAACCGCTCCTCAAAACCACCCCCATTTGCCATTGCCATTGCCGTTGGCGGACGAGGTCACCACCTACTTCGGCCTAACAATTGACTTTGCGGCCGTACAGCATGACCCAGAGGTCCTGGCATCCAACGGATGTTCCATGAGCCCAAGGCCCAAAGGTCAGCGACATGATCCGCGTCGGACCTATGCCCGCCATGACGCCAACCAATCTGAAATTCTGCCTAAGATCGCATTGATAGAGGCTTGCCACCAATCGAAGGGTCTTAGGTCGTTGGAGGCCAAATGTCGTTTTTCAAACCCCTCCCTGTTTAAGGCAGGGTTTCTTTGGCTCTATTCGCTCCGCAGCGCTGGCGCAGGACGTTGTGATAGGGCTTGGAACGCAGCGAGCAGCCCCCCGATCCCGGCCAGCACCGACGCTATGGACAGAAGGGTGAAGACGCCGCCCCAGTCAACGCTCCACTCTGTCTCAAAGACGCGGACCACAACCGGCCAAGCGGCAGCATAGCCCAGCGCTACCCCCGCCGCGCCGGAGATAAGACCGACCAGGCCATATTCTAGCAAATAGGCGCTGAGCACCTGGGCTCTGCTGGCACCCAGCACCTTGAGGATAGCAGCCTCGCGGGTTCGCTCAACGGCGCGTGCGGCTATGGCGCTCGCCAGCACCAGCAGCGCCGCCATCAAGGCCACCGCTGCGGCACCGCGCACGGCTAGGGCAACGCGGTCGAAGAGCTCGGTGGCCGCCTCCAGCTGTTCGCGCACCGAGACAATATTCACCTCAGGAAAGGCGTCGCCGAGGCTGCGGAATATCCGCTGTTCCTCGGCGAGGCTGGCCTTAGCGATGGCGACATGGCGAGGGTTGGCGCCTTCGATAGCGCCCGGCGTCAGCACCAGGGGGAAGCTCGCACCGAAGCTGCCAAAGTTCACGCGACGGATCACGGCGACCTTCGCCACAATCTCTCGGCCCAGAATCGAGAGGGTGACCTCGTCGCCGATCTGGATATTGGCCGCTCGGGCGGGGTCTTGGCTCATGGCGAGTAGAGGCGGACCGACATAGTCTGCGGCCCACCACTTGCCTTCGACCACCCCAGCGTTCGGCGGTTCTGACCCGAGGGCCGATAGGCTGATATCGTTATCGTAGGCCCAGCGTCCTTCCCGGCCCAGCTTGTCCTTGACCACAGGCTGGCCACGCACGGCGGTGATGCGGCCGGTTAGGAACGGCGCGCGCAGATAGGTGTTGCTGTCCGGTGTGCGGCCATAGCCTCGGGCGACCTCGGCGTCGAACGCCTCGACCCGGTCGGCAGGTATCTGGGTAAAGACGAGGGCGGGGGCCGTCTGGGGCGCGATAATCGAGATCTGTCTCAGCAGACTGGACTGGATAAGGACGACGGCGGCCAATAGCGCGAAGCCAAGGCCGATAGCGGGCGCTGCGGTGCGGGCTGCCGAACGGGGTCCCGCCAGATTGGCGAGGGCGATTCTCAAGGACCCACGTGTGCCACCTCGAAGGCGTCCGGCTAGGATCGCGCCGCCCCAACCGGCGGCCCAAAGCACCACAAAGGCGACGGCGACACCGACGATCATCAGGGTCGCTGCAAATGGCGTGGGTGCTGTCCATATGGCTAGACCGCCTAGGCCAGCGGCGGCCAGCAGAGCACCGATCATTTCAGGACCGAAGGTTAGCTTGCCGGTCATGTCGCTGCGAAACAGGCTAGCCGGAGGCGTCGTGCGGGCGCGGGCCAGAGGCGCAAGCGAAAAGGTCGCGGCCGACAGAACGCCAAACGCTGCCGCCTTAAACAGGGGCATCGGATAGATGGCAAAGAGCGCCGGGACCGGCAGGTCGCCTTGGATCGCGGCTCCGAGCACCAGGGGCGTTGCGGCACCAACGGCCAAACCGATGCCGATGCCCACCAGCGACAGCAGGCCGATCTGGGTTAGGTAGATGTTGCGGATCAGATCGCTCTCGGCCCCTAGCGCCTTTAGAGTGGCGATGGTTGGCTTGCGGCTGTCCACATAGGCGCTGACGGCACCAAAGACGCCGAGGCCCCCGGCGACCAGCGAGGCAAGGCCAATAAAGCCCAGAAAATATTCCAGCTGGTCAATGATGCGGCTCACACCGGGTGCAGCGTCGTTGCGGTCGCGGATCCTGACGCCGTCCTTGATGTCGCGCTGCACGTCGGCCTTGGCGCGGGCCAGGTCGAGGCCGGGCTTGAGGGCGAGCCGGGCCGTTTCCCCGAAGGGTAGCCCCGGTGTGAGCATGCCGCCCTGTTCCAGCGCGCCGCGGCCGGTCAGGACCCGGGGCCCCAACTGGAATCCGCGCGATAGGCGGTCGGGCTCCTGTTCCAGAACCGCCGTGACGCGCATGGGCACATTGCCGACGAGGAACCGGTCACCGACCTTGAGATTCAGATGGTCCAGCAGGGCCTGTTCCACCGCCGCGCCCCAGACGCCGTCCCGTAACGCCAGGGCCGGTGCCAAGGGCGATCCACCCTTCAGCAAGACTTGGCCGGCGAGGGGATAGGCCTTGTCGACGCCGCGAAATTCCACGAGGCGCCGGTCACCGGAGGGCGCTTGTGCCATGGCCGGCGAGGAGACCGAGAAGGAGACGCGACCGCGCTCTGTCAGCACTTGACGCTCGGAGGCGGTCAGCTGCCGCTGGTTCACCGAAACCGCAATATCGCCGCCTAAGATGTCACGCGCTTCGCTGGCTAGGCCTCGTCTAAAGGCCTCAGCGGTCGAACTGGCGGCCGCAATAGCGGCGACACCCAGCGCCAAGCAAGCGAGGAAAATGCGGAATCCCTTAACGCCGCTTCGCAGCTCTCGCGCGGCGAACCGCAACCATAGTGGTGTCATGCGGGCTGAACCTGACGGCCATCGCGCAAGGTGACGGCCCTTTGCGCGCCGCACGGGCGGGGTCGTGGGTGCCCAGCCGCAGCGCCGCGCCGGTCTGATCGACCAGCTCGAACAGCATGTCGGCCACCAACCTTGCATTGGCGCTATCGAGATTGCCGGTCGGCTCGTCGGCGAATAGCAGGGCAGGGCTGGGAGCCAGTGCGCGGGCGAGGGCGACGCGCTGTTGCTCGCCGCCGGACAGCTGATGCGGGTAGTGACGCGCCCGCGCGCTCAGGCCCACGCGGTCCAGCCAAAGCCGGGCCTGCTCCATGGCACCGGGCTTGCGCGCAATCTCCATTGGTGCCGCAACATTTTCCTCAGCTGTCATATTGGGCAGCAGATGGAAGGACTGGAACACCAGGCTGACACGCCCGCGCCGCAGCTTGGCGCGCCCATCTTCATCCAGCTTGCTGAGATCCTGACCGAACAGTTCCACCCGTCCAGCACTGGGTTGCTCCAGCCCGGCGGCGACGGCGATAAGCGACGACTTTCCTGAACCAGAGGCACCGACCAGTGCGACCTGCTCGCCCTTGCGCAGGGTAAGGCTGAGATTACGCAAAATCTCGACAGGACCGGCTGAGGACGGCAGTGTCAGGCCCACATTATCAAGTACGAGCGGCGGTAAATCGTCCAAAGAAGTCCCCAGCAGTTGAGTGGTGGCTTATTCACCATATATAGGGCGTTATGCCCTCGCCAAAACCCACCCGTAGAACCTTTTTAGCTTTGCCGTTTTTGGCAGCGGCTTGGCCATCGCTCGCGGCTCGTCCTGTGGTTATTACGATCTTGGGCGACTCGATTACGGCCGGCTATGGCCTGCCGGGCAAGGCGGCGCTTCCCAACCAATTGCACGAGGCGCTGAGCCGAATGGGTATCCCCAATGTGGTGCGCGCGGCAGGCGTCAGCGGTGACACGACTGCTGGTGGGCTGGAGCGGGTGGAATTTAGCGTCCAAAAGGACACTGATCTGGCCATTGTGGCACTGGGTGGCAACGACCTTTTGCGGGGGCTGGATCCCAACGGGACCCGGGCCAATCTTGACGCCATCGTCAAGAGGTTGAAGAGGCGTAAGATCCCAGTCCTGCTAGCAGGCATCGTCGCGCCAAGTGAAGTCGGCGGCGGATATGCGCGGGACTTCAACGCCATCTTCTCAAGCCTGGCCAAGGTCCACGGCATACCGCTCTATCCCAACCTGATCGAGGGGGTCGCCCGCAAGCGCGACCTGAACCAGCCGGATGGTATCCACCCTAACGCGCGCGGCGTTCAGGTCATCACGGCCAAGCTGGCCCCAGTGGTGGCGAAGGCTCTGGCGTCCCGCCGCTAAGCTGCTGCAATCGGGTGGCCCCGACCGCAACCGAGTCCAGCCGCTCCGGATCTCTTAGATTAAAGACCTAGGGCTTGGGCGACCGCATCATAGGTGATCTTCCCAGACCGCACATTCAGACCTGCTGCAAGTCCCGGATCCTCAGCCAGAGCCCGGTCCACGCCCTTGGTCGCCAGCGCGCGAATATAGGGTGCTGTGGCCGCTGTTAGGGCAAAGGTCGAGGTCAAGGGTGCGGCACCGGGCATGTTGGCCACGCAATAGTGGATGATCCCATCAACGATAAAGGTAGGATGTGTGTGGGTTGTGGGGTGGCTGGTCTCAAAACAGCCGCCCTGATCGATCGCGACATCGACCAATACGCTGCCGGGTTTCATGCGCGCAAGGTCCGCGCGCTTGACCAACTTCGGGGCCGCCGCGCCTGGCAGTAGGACGCAACCAATAACCAAATCGGCTTCGGCAACTGCGGCAGAAATAGAGGCTGGTTCAGAAAAGCGGGTTTTGATCTGACCCCTGAACTGGGCGTCAATCTGGGCGAGACGATCAAGGGAGATATCGAACAAGGTGACATCAGCATGATGACCAATCGCCATCTGAGCCGCGTTGATGCCTGAGACGCCGCCGCCCAAGATCACCACCTTGGCCGGAGCCACGCCCGGGACACCGCCGAGCAGGAGCCCGCGCCCGCCATTGGGCCGTAAGAGGGCATGGGCCCCGACATCAACAGCCATGCGGCCTGCCACCTGGCTCATGGGGGCGAGTAGGGGCAAACGACCGGCCCGATCGGTCACGGTTTCATAGGCAATGGCCGTGCAGCCCGATCGCATCAGCCCCTCTGCCTGCGCGCGGTCAGCCGCCAAGTGAAGGTAGGTGAAGAGCAGGTGGCGCGGCTCCAGCCGGGCAATCTCGACCGCCTGAGGTTCCTTGACCTTGACGATCATATCGGCGGCGGCAAAGACGGCGTCCGCGTCAGGCAAAATCTTCGCCCCCGCCGCTTCGTAATCAGCATCGCAGACGCCCACACCGGCTCCCGCTTGGGTTTCGACGACAACTTCTGCGCCGTCCGAGACCAGTAGATTGACAATCCCCGGGGTCATCCCAACCCGATATTCTTCGACCTTGATCTCTTTCGGAACACCGATCCGCATGGGAACCTCCTATTGCCATGTACAGACAACACGGTAGTTGAGAATGGGTTGTGATTTTCGTCTATTTTGTGGCCAAACCCCTACTATTTCGCATAATCTTGCGTGAATAGAATAATTTCAGCAGGAATCACCAAGCGATGGCCGCCATCGATCTCGACGCTACCGATTTGACCCTCCTTGCCGCCCTACAGGTCGATGGTCGAAGCACCAATGCCGACCTGGCCAGCCATGCCCATCTGTCGGAAAGCGCCTGTCTTCGCCGCGTTCGACTGCTTGAACAGAGGGGCGTCATTGAGCGTTATGCAGCGGTCATCAATCATCGGGCTGTCGGCCTGCCCTTGACTGTCTTTGTCACCATCAGTCTGACCGAACAGTCAGAGGCGGCTCTCGTCGCCTTCGAACAGGAGATCGCAACCGTCCCCGAGGTTATGGAATGCTATCTGATGACTGGATCTTCTGATTTTTTGGTTCGGGTTGTCGCAAAGGACGTCGATGACTTGGCGCGGATCCACTCGACGCGTCTGACGCGGCTCAGCGGTGTGTCGCACGTCAATTCAAGTATTGCCCTTCAAACCATCGTTAAGCGCACCAGCCTGCCGCTCGCAAGCGCACGCCGTTCATTATCCAACGCGCACCGTATGGGCGAACCGCCGTCGGTCCCGCGCTAGTTGGGTACTTCAGGTCGGAATATCGCCTTGCTCCGGTCAACCTTGGCCGCCATAGCTGCATATATCGCGGTCAATTGTGTCTGGGCCCTTTGAAAGGATAAGCCGATGCGTCTGCTGCTGCTGATTGCACTCGTGTTCATGTCCTCATCACCGCTGATGGCCGCCGAACCAAGTTCTGGTGCCCAGCATTTGGGCGGTGACTGGACCGTCGATCTCAGCGTCAAACCGGACCAGCCCTATACCCAGCAAATGCAGTTGACACTGAACCCGGACGGCACCGTTTCAGGAGTATTTTATCAGAGCAAGATCGAAGCCGGTCGCTGGAAGACTGATCGTGGTCGCACCTGCGTTAGCTTCCGCACCACAGACGGTGTCGGCCCCTGTCACACCGCAGCCTGCCTCATGGGCGATATAGTTCAGGGACAGACTTGGGCTGAACAGCGCAATTTTCTATTTAACTGGAACGCGGTTCGCGGCACGCCCGCGCCATAGGTCATTCCAGTCTTGCGCCCGGAACAAAACTGACTACACTCATATCTGATCAAAATCACATCCCGCAACAGACGGGAGGCGGAGGGCGGTATGACGGCGCGCACGGGTCAGCAATATCTCGAAGGTTTGAAGGACGACCGAACGGTTTGGCTCGGTAACGAACAGGTCAATGTTCTTGAGCATAAGGCCTTTGCCGGATCAGTCGCGGGCATGGCGGGCTATTTTGATTGGCAGCACACTCACGCGGAGGACTGTCTGGTTGCCGACCCTGAGACCGGCGCGCCCATGAGCGCCAGTCTGATCATTCCCAAATCCTTGGACGATCTGAAGCGCCGCAATCGCGCCTTTGACCGGTTCGCACGCTATTCCAACGGCATGCTGGGCCGCACGCCGGACTATGTGAATGTCACCTTGGCGGGCTTTATGGCGCGCAGTGATATCTTTACCGCCAAGGGCGATACGACCTTTTCTGATCGCCTCGGCAGCTTCTATCGCGAGGTGGTTGAGAAGGACCTCTCGCTCACCCACACCATCATACATCCCGTCGTCGATAAGGGCTTGGCCGACACCGAAGGGGTCAATGGCGAGCTTGCGCTCAAGGTCGTGCGCCGGACTAAGGACAGTATCATTGTTCGCGGGGCAAAGATTTTGGCGACCTTGGGCCCGTTCGCGGATGAACTGTTCGTCTATCCCGGCCAGCCCCAGCCTCCGCATGTCGATCCTGCGACCCTTTTGGCCTTTTCCATTCCGATGGGGACCAAGGGCCTGATCACCCTTTGCCGTGACCACTACGGTGTCGCCGCCAGCGTCGGTGATAAACCCTTCTCAAGCCGGTTTGATGAGCAAGATGCCTTCATGATTTTCGACGATGTCGAGATCCCCTTGGAGCGGGTGTACATCGACGGCGATATCGACGTCTATAACGGCCTGATGCGCCACGGATGGGCCGCTAATATCATGCAGCAGACCTGCATCCGCGCCGCGGTGAAGCTGGAATTCGCCTACGAACTGAGCGCCCGCATG
>JBEGOG010000086.1:0-6385 GCA_041182125.1 Pseudomonadota bacterium | reverse complement strand
GGGGGCCTTGTTTCTACACCCCAGCCTTGGCCGCAGGACGGGCCATCATGGCGTCGTACCAGCGGTTCAGATGGGTCAGTTCCTCCGGAATGGTGAACTTGATCATCCGGGCAAAATCGATGGAGGTGGCGGCGACCACGTCGGCCATGGTCACGCGATCACCGGCGAGGAACTCGGTCTTGGCCAATTGGCGGTCAAAGACCTTCATGGCACGGCCCGCAGCGGCCAGATTGGTCTCAGCAATGGCAGGGATCTGGGTATCGAGGGCCGCGAGCGCTGGATGGGTATGGCGCACGGACAGCATCAGGGGCGTACCCAACAGATTCTCGACGCGGCGGGTCCACATCTCGATGATCGCCGTCTCGCGCGCATCTTTGCCCAGCATATTGGGCTCTGGATAGACCGTCTCAAGATAGCGTGCGATGGCAACAGACTCGGTGATGGCGGTGCCGTCGTCGAACTCGAGCGCCGGCACATTGGGAAGGCCGCACTTGGCCAGATATTCCGGCGTCTTATGCTCACCCTTGAACACGTCGACCATCACGATTTCAATGTCGGTGATGTTCTTTTCCGCCATCAGCCAACGGACGCGGCGGGGGTTCGGGGCACGGAAACTGTCATAGAGCTTCATGGGATATCCTCGTTTTTTTCGTTAAAGACCAAACAGTTCGCGGGGCAAAAGTCCGACAATGGCAGCCGTCATGCAGGTGGCGAGGAACCCGGCCAAGAGGGCCTTCCACACCATGCCAATAATCTCATTTCGCCGCTCAGGCATCAGCACGCCCATACCGGAAACCGTGATGCCGACCGAGCCGATATTAGCAAAGCCGCACAGGGCATAGGTCATGATCATCCGGCTGCGCTCGCTCATTTCACCAACGGGGATCTTGCCCAGATCAATGAAGGCGATGAACTCGGTCAGCATCAGCTTGACGCCCAGCAGATAGCCGCCCTTGGACGCGTCCGCCCACTCGATCCCCAGCGCCCAGGCCAGAGGCGAAAAGATCACGCCGAGCATCCGCTCTAAAGTCACCGGCTGGCCGTCCCATAGGGGCAAGATGCTCAGCACATTATTGGCAATGGCCACCAAGGCCACAAAGACAATCAAGATCGCCGAGATGTTCAGGACCACCTGCAAGCCATCGGCCACGCCCTTGCTGATCGCGTCGATCGAGCTGTCATAGAGCAGGTCAGATGAATAGTCGGCATAGGCCCCGCCCTCGCCGGGCTTTTCAGGGATCATGATCCGCGCCAGCAAGACGCCTGCGGGTGCGGAGACGATCGAGGCCACCAGCACATGGGCCGCAGCATTGGGCAAGGTGGCCTTCAAGATCATCGCATAGGCGACCATGGTCGATCCGGCGACGGTGGCCAGCCCCACGACCATCATCATGAACATTTCTGAGCGCGACAGCTTGTCCAGATAGCCCTTGATGATGATGGGGGTCTCGACCATGCCCAGAAAGATATTGGCGGCGGTGGCCAAGGCCGACGCCCCACCGAGCCCCATGGTCTTTTGAAACAGAAAACCAAAGCCCCGCGTGATCCAACGTAGAATCTTCCAGTGCCAGAGCAGGGCCGACAGGGCCGATATGACAAGGATCAGTGGTAGGACCTGAAAGGCAAAGACAAAGAGGGATGACGGATTGGCCACCGAATAGGGCTGTGCGCCGCCGCCAAGATAGCCGAACACAAACTGCGTGCCCTGCGCCGTCGCCGATGCTAGGCCGTCGACCGCATGATTGATCCCACTGACCAACGAGCGCGCTTGCGGCACGCCGAACATCAGGGCGACCAGACCGATCTGAACGCCAATGGCCCCGATGGCCAAGCGCCAAGGAAACCGCTTGCGGTCCTCTGATAGGGCCCAGCAGAGCGCAAGCGTCAGACTAAGCCCCACAAGGCTTTGTGCGTTTTCCCACCGAAACATCAACTTCCCCCGGCGCGGCGGCACCCCCTGCGCCGGTCCGTCCACGCCCTATCAACCATTGCACCGCCCCTTGGCGCAAGCCGAAGTCGATCTGGCCGTTGCATTTCCATCACGCCGCAGCGCGCCAATGCCGCCAATGCCCTTTGTTACCTCGATTTAACTTGGATATGGCTGTCGATGCGGCGATCCTGAGAAAACTCAAGCGCGTTATTGTAAATTGCGCTCGTTAAAATAACCAACATTCCCCCGAAGGGTTCACTATCCATGTCGCTGGCTCTCGCCACGCTGATCTATGAATGGCGCAGATATCTGGCTGCTGTCGTAGCCCTGGCCTTTTCTGGCCTGTTGGTGCTGGCGCAGGTCGGCATGTTCATGGGCATTGGCAAGGCCTTCACGGCCACCATTGACCGTTCTCCAGCCGAAATCATGATCCTCCCGAGCAAGGCCGAAAGCCTTATGAATACGGGAGGACTGCCCCGCCGGGTCATGCCCCTCATCTATATGAACCCACAGGTGGTTCAGGTCGCAGACCTGGATGGCGATGGGGCCATGTGGGGCAATGTCGATCAGGACGGAACCGCCAAAAAGGGTGACAAGCGAACCCGCGAATGGGTGCAAATCATGTCGATTGATCCGCGCCCCGGTGCGGTCACCCTGCCGACCGACTATACGGACGCAACACGGATCGCCCTGACCGAACCCTATGCCATCGCTCTGGACCAGTCCGCGCTCAAGCGCCTGAAAATCAAGCTGGGCGATAAGGCTACGCTTAACGGTAAGACCGTGAGGCTCAAGGCGGTTTTAACCGGCTATCCCAACATGATGCAGCCCCAGGTCGTCATGTCCCGCGATACTTTGCGTATGCTCGGCATGGCCAATGGCTCGCGCCGCGTGGGGCCGCTGATGGTCAAGATCGCTGACCCCGCGCAGGCTGATCAGGTCCGAGACCAGATGAACGCCATCGCCAACGGACAGTTTCGCGCCTGGACGAGAGCTGAACTGGCCAAGGCCAATGAAGGCTCCATGATGAAGGAGAGTATCATCGGTATCATGCTCGGCTTCTCGCTATTTCTGGGCCTGCTGATCGGGGTGGGGATCACCTCTCAAACTCTGCGCGGTGCGATCTTGGCCAATATCAAGGAGTTTGCGTCTCTGCGGGCCCTCGGCGTGTCGATGGGCTCCTTGCGCTGGATCGTGCTGGAACTGAGCTTCTGGGTCGGGATTGCGGGCCTCGGGGCCACGGCGGTTCTGGTTACATTGATGGCCCTCTTGGCAGGTGCCGGTGGCGTGCCGATGGCCTTCACCCCCGGACTGGTGGGCATGACGGCGGTGTTCCTGCTGCTGATCGCCATGCTGTCTGGCCTTATGGCCCTCGGCATCCTGAAAAAGAGCCAACCTGCGGACCTGCTACGATGAGCCCTAAATCCATCAACAGCCACGCGGGCACCAAGGCCATCGAGGCCAAGGGCTTGAGCAAGAGCTTCAAGACCGGTCGTAGCCATATTCAGGTGCTCAAATCCGTCGATTTCGACGCCCTGCACGGCGACCTGACCATGGTCATGGGACCTTCAGGCTCGGGCAAGTCGACGCTCATCGCCGCCCTGTCGGGCCTTTTGCGTCCCGATGAGGGGCAGGTTACGGCCATGGGCCAAGACCTCTGGTCACAGTCTGACACCCGCATCGACCGGTTCCGACTAGATCATTGCGGCTTCATCTTTCAGGGCTTCAACCTGTTCGCGGCCCTGACCGCCATTCAACAGGTCACCACCGTCTTGAAATATAAGGGCTTCAGCCCTGCCAAGGCCCACGCTATCGCAACCCAAGCCTTGACCGAGGTGGGTCTGGGTGAGCGCCTCAATCAACACCCGTCAGAACTGTCGGGCGGTGAAAAACAGCGCGTCGCCATTGCCCGGGCCCTGGCCAAGCAGCCTCAACTGCTGTTTGCAGACGAACCAACCTCGGCCCTCGATGGCGAGAACGGTCAGGTCGTGATCCGCCTGCTGCAAAGGGCGGCTAAGGTCCAAGGGGCTGCGGTGATCTGCGTGACCCACGATCCGCGCCTAGAGGCCTATGCCGACCGCGTCATCCATATTGAAGACGGCCGCATCCTTGATGATGTCCGCCGCACACCGGCCTCGCCTGTCGATGCCTCTACTGCCCTTGCTGGAGCCTAGATCCCGATGCTGAGTCTCGTCCGTCGCCCCGTCTTTTGGCTCATCGTTCTGGGGGTTGTTGCCCTAGGATCCACCGGTCTGTTTCTTGGCAATCAGGCCAAGACCAAAAAGGCCGCCGCCGTTGCTTCCGCTGCAAAGGCCCCTGAAAGCCCCTTTGCTGCCATTGCCAATGGTAAGGCTGATGTCGAAGGCGGCATTATTGCGGTTGCAGCCCGCCGGGGCGGCATCATCCGCGAGGTGCTGGTTCAAGAGGGCGATAATGTCGTCAAGGATCAGGTCCTCGCTCGTCAGGAAAATGACGAGGCGCGTCTGGCCGCTGACCGCGCCAGTGCCGAGGTCGCCCAAGCCCGTGCCCAGATCAACGCCACCGATGTGCAACTGTCTGCAGCGCGTCGGGAGTTAGAGCGCCTATCGTCACTGGCGGGTTCGAACTTTGTCGCAGCCCAACGGATCGATCAGGCCCGCGATGCTGTGCGGACCGCTGAGGCCAATCTGGGCGCTCAAAGGGCGATGGTTGGAACAGCGCTCGCTCGCATGAACGAGGCCAAATATAATCTCGAAATGACCATCATTCGGGCCCCTGCCGATGGCCGGATCGTGCGGCGCTATGCCAACCCAGGCTCGGGTGCCTCGACCCTGAACGTCTCGAACCTGTTTGATCTTGAGCCCAACAATGCCCGCATTGTCCGCGCTGAAATTGCCGAAAGCGCCCTGCCCGCCGTGGCCATCGGCCAAGCGGTCGAAATCTCTCCTGAAGCCGATGACACCAAGATCTATGTCGGCAAGGTCCTTCGCCGCGCCGCTGTCTTTGGCGCGCGTAGGCTGCAGTCGGACGACCCGTCTGAACGGACCGACGAGCGCGTGGTCGAGGTCGTGGTCACCGCCGACGGCATTCCCCTGCTGATCGGCCAGCGGGTTCTGGTCAAGTTCATGAAGGCAGGCCATGTGGCCGGAGAGCGCCGTACGGCGGCCAAACCGGCCGATGGCAAGGCCAATAAGAGCGATCAGTAACCGCGTTACAGTGTCCAACTGCGCATGGTCTCTTGACGTCAAAGCGACAGCGCACCACTACTCCGCGCCAGTTTAACGCATTTGAACCATTGGGAGATGCACATGTCTGACATCCGTTTCGACGGCAAGGTTGCCATTGTCACTGGCGCGGGCGGCGGTCTGGGCCGTCAACACGCTCTTGAGCTCGCCCGTCGCGGTGCCAAGGTCGTGGTCAACGACCTCGGTGGTTCCATGGACGGCACCGGCGGCAATAGCGCTGCTGCAGAGGCCGTTGTGGCGGAAATCAAGGCCGCCGGCGGTGAGGCCATCGCCAATGGCGCGTCGGTTACCGATGACGCTGGCGTCGCCAATCTGGTCAAGCAGACCATGGACGCCTATGGCCGCATCGACATCCTGATCGCCAATGCCGGTATCCTACGCGACAAGTCGTTCTCGAAGATGGAACTGTCCGACTTCGAAGCCGTCATGCAGGTCCATGTTTGGGGCACCTTCAAGCCCATCAAGGCCGTCTGGGAAATTATGAAGACCCAGAACTATGGCCGCATCGTCGTGACCACCTCGTCCTCGGGCATGTACGGTAACTTCGGTCAGGCCAACTATGGCGCGGCCAAGATGGCGGTGCTGGGCCTGATGAACACCCTCAAGATCGAGGGCCAGAAGAACAATATCCGCGTCAACGCCATCTCGCCCGTCGCCGCGACCCGCATGACCGAAGGCCTGATGCCGCCAGAAGTGCTGGAAAAGCTGAAGCCCGAATATGTCACGCCCGGCGTGGTCTATCTGGTCAGTGAAGACGCCCCGACCGGCGCGATCTTGACCGCTGGTGCCGGGGCCTTCGCCCTGTCGCGCATCTTTGAAACCGAAGGCGTCTATCTGGCTGAAGGCGGTCTGTCCGTCGAAGAGGTCGCGGCCAACTGGGAAAAGATCAGCGATACGGACGGCCAGAAGGCCTATTTCGCCGGCGGCGAACAGGGCCAAAAGTTCTTCCGCAAAATGGCCGGTGGCTAAGACCGGATTGCGCTAACGAAAACGCCCTCATCTCCGGATGGGGGCGTTTTTTTATGGGGCGATAGGTTCGCGGGCTTCCCCATGCGCAGGCAAGCTCAACATGATGAAAACCTGCGTCATTGCGAGGCGCATCGCGCCGAAGCACCCTAGGGGATCATCCATTCAGGTCTGCGACAATCTACTGGGTTGCTTCGCTGCGCTCGCAATGACGCACTAAGAGCGCAAGGGTCTGGATCCCCGCCTTCGCGGGGAAAACGGGGAT
>JBEGOG010000085.1:0-6472 GCA_041182125.1 Pseudomonadota bacterium | reverse complement strand
GCCCCAGGCCCGGCTCAGGTTCAATCCATCCAGATGGGCGAGTTTGCCGTCGGTGCGGTCGCTGACATAGGCCGGGTGGACCAGGGGGGAGGGGGACGTGGTGGCGAGGCCCGGCCAGAAGCGGTCGAGCCAGAGCCTCTATTGGGCGGCGGGCAGGACGCGCCTCATGGCTTCGGCCTCCATCAGGGCCGGGGACAGAAAATCCTCACCGCTTGGCTCCCAAGCGGGGCAGTTCTCATCCCCAAGGAACAGGTCCATGGCCTTGGTGCGCAGGGCTTGGGACAGGGCGGTATCCTTGGCGACGCGGGCATAGTCGAGGCCAAGGGCAATGGCGAAGGCGGTAGTGTTGTGGGTGCCCGCCCGGACCGGATAGGTCATCTTGGGCAGGTGCGCGATCATCCGGCTGCGGAAGGCGGCGGTCAGAGGGGCGAGGGCGGCGCTCCAGTCGCGGCCTTGGACCGTACCCAGTTGCAACAATTCAGCCTGCAGCATGAACAGCCAGGCCCAGCCATAGGGCCGCTCAAAGCCCGCGCTAAAGGGCCGGGTCAGATAGGCAAGCTCGCCCTCGACCTTGCGGGGGGTCAATTGCGCGGCCAGCAAGGCATTGACCTCACGGGCCGGGGCCATGTCTGGAAAGAGCCGCAAGGTGCGGACCAGAAGCCAATAGCCATGGACGCAGGAGTGCCAGTCAAAACTGCCATAGAAGATCGGATGCAGCGCCTTGGGCGTGGCGGCATCATCTGGCCCATTCAGCACATGGTCCAACTTATGGGGATATTCGCGCGTGACATGGCCAAGCGCGATGGCGGCAAATCGGCCAGCCAGATCGGCGGTGAGGCTCTTAGGATCGACTTGGGACATGGAGATCAGACTTTGAAGGCAAAGAGGGTCATGAGAGCGATATTGGCGGCCAGTAGGATCAGGGCGGTCGGGACCTGAGCCTTTATGACGCTGTAGCGGTCCGGCAGTTCGAGCAGGGCGGCGGGCACGAGGTTGAAGTTCGCCGCCATCGGCGTCATCAGGGTGCCGCAAAAGCCTGACAGCATGCCGATGGCGCAGACTACCGCCGGGTCGCCGCCAAACTGCAAAACCACGAGCGGCAGCCCAATCCCGGCGGTCATGATCGGGAAGGCGGCAAAGGCATTGCCCATCAGGATGGTGAAGCCCGCCATGCCGCAGCAATAGAGGGCGACGGCGGCCACTGGGCTATGGGCTGGGATATAGGTCGCGGTCAGGTCGCCGATGACCTTACCAACGCCTGCAAGCGCAAAGACAGCGCCCAGCGCCGCCAAGGCTTGCGGTAGGACGGCTGACCAGCCCACCGTATCGAGAAGCCTTCTGGCCTCCTGCAGGGGGACAACAGGCGAGGTTCTGATCAGGGGCAGGGCAATGGCAAGCGCGAGCAATACGCCAAAGGCCATCGAGATAAGGGTGGCTTGCTTTGGATCCACCAGATGGACGCCGCCCACCATCAGGTCCTTGAGCAGCAAGGTGCCGGTCAGGGCCGTGGTCGGTACGATCAAGGCGGGGGCCAAAAGCCAATTGCCGATGCGGGTGCCTCGGTCCTGGCGAAAGGCTTGGCGTTCCGTCTCGGCCTCTGGGGTCAGGGTGCCCTTGCCCAATCCGCCCGTGCCCGCAATGACGGCCATGGCGAGGACGATCAGGCCATTGCCAAAGTCGCTGATCCGATCCCCGAGCAGCAGGCTAAGCGCCATCAGGCCCCAAAAGGCGGTCGTTCGGGCGCGCTTGGGATTGGACGGATCGAGCCCGGACAGGATCGCGACGGCTGTGAACAGGGCTCCGCCGAGCAGATAGACAAAGCTCAAGGTGATCACGGCCTGATCTCCTGCATCGTCCGCGCCAGTTGCCGGTCGAGGCGCCAAAGCCGAAAGCCTTGGACCAGCAACGCAACGATAGCGGTGGGAATGGCCCAGACCGACAGGGTGAAGGGCTCAACCTCAATCCCATTCCCCGCCAAAAAGCCTCGGATGAGCAGGATCGAGGCCATGGCAATGAAGATGTCCTCGCCAAAGAATAGGGCGATATTATCTGCCGCCGCGGCTTGGGTACGGATCTGATGACGAACGGGGTCGGGCAGGGGACCAAAGCGCGCCTCGCTGGCCGCCTCGGCCATGGGGGCGATCAGAGGGCGGACCATCTGGGCGTGCCCGCCAAGGCTGGTTAGCCCGAGGGCCGCGGCCATCTGGCGAAGGAAGAAATAGGCGATCAGCAGGCGGCCCGTCGTGGCATTGGCCAAGCGATTGATCAGGGCTCTGGCGCGGTCCTGCAATCCCGCGCGCTCTAGCAAACCGATCACCGGCAAGACGAGCCAGACCATGCTGACATAGCGATTGTCGTTGAAGGCCTTGCCCAGCGCGCTGATCACCTCGTGCAGAGACAGACCTGCGGCCAAGCCGGTTGCGATCGCAGCCACGGTCACGACCAGCAAGGGATTGAACCCAGCAACAAAGCCAATGGCGATGATGGCGATGCCCGCGAGGGTCAACATCCCTTAGATCTCCTGCAGTACAAGCCAACAGAATCACGTCCCAGCTTGCCTTGCCCAATAGGGACAGAGCCGCTCAGCGGGTGCAACGCCTATCCTTGCGAGTGATCCGCCAAGTTAAGCCTCGGATCACTTGGTGGCGGGTTAGATCAGGATGGCCCCGTTGGGCAATTGGTCGGGATTATACTCCCCGGGCGGGAAGGCGGGGGCGAGGGCGTCGCCGCAGATCTTGACGGCTTCGACCAGACCTTCGGCGCGGTGATGCGCCTTCATGGCCACGCGGACGGCACTGACGGCCCTGTCCCACGTGCCGGGAGGGACAGCGGCATGGACGCCGGCATCGGCCAGAACCTCGACCCGCCGATCCAGCAGCGAAACAAAGATCAAGACACCGTTGGCGTCGGTGGTGTTGGCGATCCCGCGAGCCACGAACTGGCGCAGGGCCGCCTCATGGACGCGGCGATTACGCAGGCCCGATGGGGTCAGGACGCGCCGCACGGTCGGCAGGCTAACGGTCAGCCAAACGAGCAGGAACACAGCGCTCTGGGCCACAGCATAGGCCCCTAACGACAGGCGTACGGCATCGTTAAAGCCGCTGGTATGACCGGCCATCCAGCCATTGTTTAGGTTGGTCAACAGACTTGGGCTGAGGCCCAGCGCAAAGGCGGCTGCGGGCAGGACCAGCGCCAACACCGCAGCCCAAGCCAAGGGCACTTCCCGGTAGTCGGAACATTCGTGTGTGATGACGCAGACAATTTCGGCCGAGGTGCGGTTTTCAACCTCCGCGACCGCGTCGGCGATCTTCTGGTGGTCTTCAGGTGTCATGCTCATGGCTACCAACTCCCTGACGATCCGCCGCCGCCGAAGGAGCCGCCTCCGCCGCCAAATCCACCGCCGCCAAATCCATCATGACCGCTACGCCCGCCGCCAAAGCCACCGCTGAAGATGATCCAGGGCAACAGGGCACCTAGGCCGCCGCGCCGACGTCCAAAGACACCGCCCATGACCCAGAACAGGACAAAGATCATCATGATCAGCGCGCCTGGATCGATCCGGCTTGCAGAGCGTTGGTCAGACTTGCTGACCGCCTTTAGTGCGGCTGCGGCCTCTTCAGGGCTGGCGGAAAGCTGGGCGATGATGGCGTCCGTGCCGCCGATAATACCCGCTTCCATGTCACCGGCCTTAAAGGGCGGCAGGACCTTCTGTTGGATGATGACGTTGCTGAGGGCATCGGTCATTACCCCTTCGAGGCCATAGCCAACCTCGATCCGGACCTTGCGCTCAGTCGGAGCGATGATGAACAGGGCCCCATCATCCTTGCCCTTCTGGCCAATCTGCCATGTGCGGCCGAGTTGATAGCCGTAATCCTCAATCTCATAGCCTTGGAGCGTCGGTAAGGTAACGACCACAATCTGATGACCGGTCGCCGCCTCGAAGGCTTCGAGCTTGGCGCTCAAGGCCTGCGTGCCTTCTGCAGACAGAATACGGGCATTGTCGACCACCCGCCCCGTTAAGGGCGGGAAGGTCGGTGCAGCGCTTGCCGGCAGGGCCAGCATCACGATGCTGACCAGTGCTATGGCCAGCCCAGCCCAGAGGGGCCGGACGCTACGGGCTACGGATCGAGCGGCCAATGTCACTTGCTAGCAGGTGCAGCGACTGCAGGGGCGGCGGGCGCAAAGTTCACCGTCGGCGCGGTTTGCGCCGCTTCCGAAGCCGCAAAGGCAATCATGGGCTTGGCGTTCCTATGGATGGTCGAGGCCCAGATCACGCCCGGGAAGATACGAAGCTCGGTATTATAGACCCGGACCGCTTCATTATAGTCGCGGCGCGCCACGGCGATGCGGTTCTCAGTACCTTCGAGCTGGGACTGAAGCGCCAAGAAGTTGGTGTTGGACTTCAGGTCTGGATATTTTTCGCTGATCATCATCAAGCGGCCCAGAACGCCAGAGAGCTGTGACTGAGCGGCCTGATATTTGGCGAAGGCTTCGGGGTTGGTGATCGTCGCGGCGTCAAGCTTGACCTGGGTGGCAGAGGCGCGGGCTTGGGTCACCTCGACCAGCACACTGCGCTCCTGCTGCGCATAGCCCTGAACCGTTGCTACCAGATTGGGGATCAGGTCGGACCTGCGCTGATATTGCGTCTGGACATCAGCGAGCGCGGCCTTGGCCTGCTCTTCCTTGGTCGGGATATTGTTGATGCCGCAGGCCCCGAGGGCGATGGGCAAAAGCACGGCCAGCATCAGGCTCTTGAGCCACGACGGGCGGGTGGTCAGGGCAACAGACGTCATCGTTCAAGACCTCTTGAAGGTGCCACCGACAGGCAGCGATTAGAGAGCGCCGGTGTACAAGACCGACCTATTATCAGAGCTTGTAAACCTGATCATGATTTTGGCCAATCACGATCAGATTATGGCCTCAACAGACGACCTTTAGCGCGTCTGGCCACCGTCGACGGGCAGTATGGCTCCGGTGATGAAGCTGGCGCGATTGCTGAGCAGGAAGGCGGCGGCGGAGCCGATTTCCTCGGGTTTGCCAAAGCGCTTCATCGGCACTTCGCGGTCGATCCAACGCTGCCAAGCCGCGCCGCGCGAGCCATTGGCCCGTTCTTCCCATTCCCCGTCCGGGAAGATGATATTGCCGGGGGCGATGGCATTGACCCGCACGCCGCTGGGGCCGGTGATCCGCGCCAGTTCCTTGGCCATGTGGTTCATCCCCGCCTTGGCCGTGCCATAGGTCAGGGGCGTACCCAGCGCGCCGAGACCGGCGATCGAGCTAATCAACAGCACCGAACCCTCACCGCGCGCCGTCATCGGACCAAGCACCTTGCGGGCCAGACGATAGGCGCTGTCGAGGTTCTGTGAAAAGCCCGCATCCCAGGTCGCATCATCGACCTCGAAGCCTAGCGGGCAGGGATGGAGGCCAACATTGGCCACGGCACCAAAGACCGGTCCAAATTCAGCTTCAACCCGGTCCACGGCCTCGTTGATCGTTTCAGCGTCGCGCATATCGCCGGCCATCGACCAGAGCTTATCGGCACCATAGATACCGGCGAGGCGGCTATGGGTGGCTTCCAGGGCCTCAACCCCTCGCGCCGTCATGGCGACCTTTGCACCATCGGCCAAGCAGGCCTCGACAATGCCAAGACCAATGCCACGGCTGGCACCGGCAACGAAAATCACGCGATCATTGAGGTCGAGGTTCATCTCTGTGTCTTTCCATATGGACACCATCGCAACTTGCCCATTGATGGGCCGGCGTTGGGTCGCCTATCGTTGGCAACCTTATAGAGCTCTGGAGTGCCGCCGTCATGACTTCCTTGCACCATCGGACCCTGCGGGGAATTGAGCCATGAAGGCAGGGGTGAGGCTCGCGGGCCTAATCGTGCTCGGCACGGGTCTAGGGATCGTTTCGGCTCTGGCCATGCTCAATCAAGGCATGAAAATTGGCCGCGAAGATGTGCAAGGCTGGGTCGGCAGTCACGTCAGCGGTGACAAGAACGCTGATCCCTATAGCCGCGCGCTCGTGGCTCGGGCGGGCCTGTTGGCCCTGACGCAGGCTGAAACGCTCTATTTCAATCGCACGACCGATGAGACCGGCAAGCCTCTGCGGGCAGAGTGCACCTATCAGCTTGTGGGCGGGCCCCAGCCTGCGCGGTGGTGGTCCGTGACCATCTATGCGGCGGACAATTATCTGCCGATCAACGGCGACAATGCCCAGTCGGCCGATGCAACCCGCGTGGCCCAAGCTGCAAAGCTCAGCGATGGCGGGCGGTGGGCCGTTCAAGTATCACCACAAAAGGGCGATGCAGTTCATTGGATTTCTTCTAAAAATTCCGGAAATTTCGCCCTGACGATCCGGCTCTATAATCCGGAAGACAGCGCGCGCAAGGATTTCAAATCGATCGCCTTGCCCCGTATCAAGACCCTTTCCTGCCCGAGGACACCGGCATGAGCGCTCTGTCAAAGTC
>JBEGOG010000084.1:0-6495 GCA_041182125.1 Pseudomonadota bacterium | reverse complement strand
AACGCTATAGTGCTGAGCCGCTGCCAGCGCCGCATATTGCCGGTTTAAGGGTCGTTGGGTCGCACCGGTGCGCACGAAGATCTGCGCGCAGCACTCCGCATCCTGTTTGTTGTAGTCCGCAGCCAGGGTAATGACGAGGGCGTCCTTGGGCTTGAACAGCAGTTGACCGCGAACGCCAAGATTATCCTGTCCATTGACCCAGTTATGGCTCGTAACGTTGTAGATGGCCCCGCGCCGGGTGGTTGATGAAAGGGCAATTCGCGCCGCTAGGTTTTCGCTCAGCGGCCCCGACACAACGGCCTTAGCCTGCCTAAAATCGAGATTGCCGACCGAGAGTTCCGCCTTGGCTTCAAAGTCAAAGGTGGGTTGGTTGGTCGTGATATTGACCGCTCCGGCCGATGTGTTCTTGCCATAGAGCGTGCCTTGCGGACCTCGCAGAACTTCGATCTGGGCCACATCGAGGAAGTCAAACGTCGCGGTGGCAACGCGGGCATTATAAACATCGTCAACGTAAAAGCCGACGCCCTGATCGAACCCGTCGCTGGTGAGGCCAAAGGGGACGCCGAGGCCGCGAATATTGACCGCCGTATTGCGGGGGTTTGAGGAATAGAACTGTAGGGTAGGGGTGAGCTGTTGCAGCCGGCTGATATTAAATGCCCCGGTCGCTTCGACCTTTTCTCCACCGACGACCGTAATGGCTAGCGGCACCGCCTGAGCGCTTTCCTGACGCCGCCGCGCGGTCACGACAATCGTGTCTTCAGTGCTGATGGCCTGTTCAGATAGGGGCGGTGATGCTGCAGGTCCTGCCTCCGCCATCGCTGCTGTCGCAACGCTGCTCAAAAGGGTGGCCATGGAGATGGCTCGAACAGTGGCGGTCAATCTTACTGACGGATTCATAGGTCGTCCCCTTGTGAGTGATTGAGGGACGCTATAATCCTTTAATACCTACTGGTTAAATGGGTTATAAGTGGGGTGGCGATTAGATTTTCTGGTCCTCATAGCCGTGTCGGTTATCTTTCGCTCTCTAAGCCCTTCGGGCCTTGAGCCAAGCGGTGCCTGATTTTGTGACCTGCAGCAGGGCCGCGAAAGGCGATATCTGGATGTTGGCCTTTCCGGTTCGGGCCAGAGCATCAAGTTGGGCGTAGTACCAATAGGTGATGGCGAATCCTTCGATCGACTTCAGCAAATTTAATCCACCGAGAAACTGCAGCATCGGGGGCAAGAGCCGAAGCTTGGTTTCCCAACGGTCGAGCTCATCCGCCCCGGCCAGCAGTTTCGCTGGACCTGCCGTATCGACGCAAAGGGGGCGGCCAAGGCCTATAATGTCGGCTCCGCCCTGTTCCAGCGCCGCATTCATGGCTGCACGGGTGCGAAATCCGCCCGTGACCATCAGGGGCATGGTCAGGGATTGGCGCATGGTCTTGGCGAAATCTACGAAATAGGCCTCGCGCTTCGCCGTTGAGGCCTTTTGAACCGGCATGTCGACCGGTTCCATTCCAGCCAGATCCATCATGGCGGGCTGCTCATAGGAGCCACCAGAAATTTCTAAGAGGTCGACACCTGCAGCCTGCAACCAACCGGCCACAATGATGCTGTCTTCAAAGGCAAATCCGCCCTTTTGGAAGTCCGCCGAATTGAGTTTGACCCCAATAGGGAAATCGCCCCCAACGCCTTGGCGAACCCGAGCAATAACCTGCATCAGCATCCGTGCCCGATTTTCAAGTGAGCCGCCCCACTGATCGGTGCGTAGATTGGCCCGAGGGCTCAGAAACTGTGACAAGAGATAGCCGTGAGCTGCATGGATCTGCACACCGGTGAAACCTGTCTCTCGGGCGACTTCGGCGGCTACACCAAAGCGCTCGATCAGGTCTAAGATTTCAGCTTCAGTGAGGGCCTCAGGAACGCCAAACTGCTTACCGGGTAGGCCCAAGGCAACCGCCGAAGGGGCCTTTGGATGCGGGTTGACGCTGATCTGTGTCTGACGACCGGCGTGACTGATTTGCATCCATATGTGGCCACCTGCCCGGACGCCGGCCTTGGCCATAGCCCTTAAGCCGTCAAGCGCGAGGCTGTCGGGCCGCCCATCTATAATGACGTTGCCTGGACGTTCGAGATGGTCGCCGTCGATTTGCACATTGCCCGTGATCAGCAAGCCGCAGCCGCCATCGGCCCAAAGTCCATAGAGGCGCTCCAGCTCGGGCGTTGCGCGGCCCTGGGGATCGGCAAGACCCTCGGTCATCGCACCCTTGGCTAGGCGGTTTGGCAGGGTCTCGCCGCATGGCAAGACGAGGGGATCCGCAAGGTTTGTCATGGAGGGCTCCTCAGTGAATGACGCGGTTTAGATCATAGTCGTGCTGTGGAGCAAAGGCTGGATCGTGCGGGTCAATAGACTCGACATATAGAGTGCCTCGGCTAAGAATATCTATTTTTACTGATAACAAACTATCTGAACAGTGCAATTTGTCGATATGATTCAGTTCGATGTTTCAGATCTGAAATTCAAATATTTATGTCTTTGAACATAATAGTCACCAGATTGACTTACGTCATTTCTATTGCGGCCTTAAAAAGTTTGATTTCAAGGATCGCTTATCGGGTGTTCCACGATGGGTTCTTTGCGGGATCAGCACATGGATCAAAAAAAGCCCCGGTTCGAAAACTACTATTGGATCGCGGCCTTCTTGGGCGTTTTGGCCATTCAATATTGCGCATCGCTGGCCACGCGGGTTGTCGAGATCCCCTATAGCCGTTTCGAGCAGCTGTTGAACGCCGGACAAATTACCGAGGTGACGGTTTCCCCACAGTTCGTTCAGGGCCGCTTGAAGGCACCCATCGACGGAAAGCGGGACTTCATTTCTGCCCGGGTTGAGCCCCAGATGGCCGCTCAGCTCCAACCAACCGGCGTCCAATATTCTGGTCGAATTGAAACCAGTCTTGTCCGGGATGTCCTATCTTGGATCCTGCCTCTGCTTCTGTTCTTTGCCCTATGGGCCTATTGGATCAGGAGAGCCGGGGTCGGGGGCCTGATGCAGGTCGGTCGAAGCCATGCCAAGATCTATGTTCAGTCCAACACCGGGGTGACGTTCGAGGACATTGCCGGGGTCGACGAGGCTAAGGAAGAGCTCAAGGAAATCATCGATTTTCTCAAGGATCCCAAGGCCTATGGCAGGCTCGGGGGGCGGATGCCGAAGGGCATCTTGCTTTTGGGGCCGCCTGGAACGGGCAAGACCCTGCTGGCCAAAGCCGTGGCTGGAGAGGCCAAGGTTCCCTTCTTCTCAATCTCGGGCTCTGAGTTTGTCGAGATGTTTGTCGGTGTTGGTGCGGCGCGTGTGCGCGACCTGTTCAAACGCGCGCGTGATCTCGCCCCAGCGATCATCTTCATAGACGAGCTGGATGCTCTGGGCCGGACACGCGGCCCCTATGCCTTTGGCGGACAAGATGAAAAGGAGCAGACGCTCAACCAGCTTCTGGTCGAGATGGACGGTTTTGACACCAGCGTCGGGGTGGTTCTATTGGCGGCCACCAACCGTCCTGAAATCATAGATCCGGCGCTGCTGCGCGCGGGGCGCTTTGATCGCCAGGTCCTGCTCGACCGGCCGGACAAAAAGGGGCGGCTGGATATTCTCAAGGTGCACACGCGCCGCGTCATAATGGACCCTGATATTGATCTGGAAGCCATAGCCGCCTTGACGCCGGGCTTCACGGGCGCGGACCTCGCCAATCTGGTCAATGAGGCGGCATTGCTGGCGACCCGCAGCCACGCCGCTGCGATTGGAATGGCTCACGTCAATGAAGCTATTGAGCGGATCGTCGCTGGCCTCGCCAAACATAGCCGCCTGCTGAACCTCAAAGACCGTCAGATTGTCGCCTATCATGAGATGGGGCACGCCATCATTGGCCTGTCCCTGCCGGGCGTTGAACGGGTCCATAAGGTGTCCATCATCCCACGAGGCATGGGCGCGCTTGGCTATACAATCCAAAGGCCGACCGAGGACCGGTTCATCATGACCAAGGAGGAGTTGGAGAACAAAATATGCGTCCTGCTCGGCGGCCGCGCATCGGAATGGCTTGTCTATCAGCAGCTCTCGACGGGGGCGGCGGATGACCTGATCAAGGTCACCGACATCGCCCACAGCATGGTCACACAGTTCGGCATGTCAAAGTCGCTTGGCCCGGTGTCCTACGACCACGAGCCCCGGAAAATCTATTCGGCCAATGGCATGGCTCAACCGGTCCTGCTTGATCGGGAAAAGGGCAGGGCTGCATTGGACACCATAGACGCCGAGGTTCGCAGCATCATTGAAGCGGCGTTTGACCGGACACTGGAAATTCTAAAGGCCAAGCGCGCGGCGCTGGATCAGGGCGCTCAGCTTCTGCTTCAAAAGGAAACCCTAGAGGCCGACGAGCTCAAGGCGCTCATGGTGTCGAACCTAGAACAGCCGCGTTGATGCAGGTCAATGCTGGGCGGCGGGATTTCATGACTATGGACGCATGGATCTTCAGTCGCCGCCCTTTGTCGATCGTGCTCAAGCGGGGCGTAAACTGGCCTTCGCCTTGGCGTCGCTCGGTCTGAGGAATGGCGTTGTCTATGCCTTGCCGAGAGGCGGCGTTCCCATTGGGTTTGAGATCGCCAAGGCGTTGCACGTGCCCTTAGACCTTTGCCTTGTTCGAAAGATCCCGGCCCCGGGTCAGCCAGAATTGGCTCTGGGTGCGGTCGTAGATGGGAAACGCCCTCAACTGGTCGTCAATGAGATTGTCCAGCAATTGACGGGGGCCTCTGCGGCCTATCTCGAAAAAGAAAAGGCGCGGGGGTTAGCTGAAATCGAGCGCCGACGTCGCCTCTATTTTGGAGGCCGGGCCCAGATCGACCCGGCGGGCAAGACCGCCATCGTCGTGGATGACGGCTTAGCGACCGGTGCCACAGCGCGCGCCGCGATACAGGCCCTTCGCCGTCAAGGTGCAGGCCGCGTGGTCCTAGCGGTTCCCGTCGCGCCGAAAGACACAGCAAAATCTATGCGCTTGGAGGTCGATGATCTGGTGTGCCTTCTCGAGCCCGCTAATTTTGGCGGTGTGGGAGGCTATTATGCTGACTTTCATCAGCTTTCCGACGACGAGGTGCTGGATTGCCTGAGCCGTGCAGAGACGGAACTGCCGTCGTCGCCTCTTCCCAAGGACCTCTAGCGAACCCGGTTCAAGTGCCCAGATAGCCACAGGGTTGCGCGCCGCACCACCTTGTCCATTGCGCCCGGTTCTTCAAATAGGTGGGTCGCGCCGGGGATGACATCCAACTCTGAAGCTGCGCCCAAGAGGCTGTGGGCCTGACGGTTCCAGGTCAAAACCGGTTCGTCGTCTCCACCGACGATCAAGAGGCAAGGGGCTTTGACGTGGAGCAGTGCGTCTCCGGCCAGATCTGGACGGCCGCCGCGCGACACCACGGCGCTGACCAGACGCGGCCTCAAGGCTGCCGCTTTGAGCGCCGCCGCCGCGCCCGTGCTTGCGCCAAACAGGCCGATGGGAAGGTCAAAGAGCGCGGCATGCTCATGGGCCCAGTCTACCGCCTGTACGAGGCGCTCGGCCAGAAGATCGATATCAAAGACGTTCATCCGGTCTCTGGCCTCGTCTTCGCTCAGCAGGTCAAACAGCAGGCTGGCTAGGCCGACATCGAATAGACCCTCCGCAACCTGCTGGTTTCGAGGGCTGAGGCGACTGGATCCACTGCCATGAGCAAAGATGACCAGCCCCCGGGGCCTGTCCGGCAGCCTGAGGTCTCCCGGTAGATCCGTCGGCGGAATTGATACGGAAACTCGTTGTTGAAGTAGGGTCATGGCGGGTCTCGCGCGAGAATTGGCCATGTTAGCAGCCCATGCCTCGCCAGCTTTGATCGTCGTCAAGGTGTTCGCTGACAAAGGGGGATGAAATCGCCAGATCGTAGAATGGAGCGCTCGACGTGACAGTTCCGGTGATTTCAGAGGCTGATGCGCGCCTAGAGCTGATGAGGCAAAGGGCTGTGCCTTTGGCCCCGATAGAGGATGGCGAGGCGTTCGCCGCCGCTTTCGACCGCTTTGCAGACGCCAAGGTCGTGCTTCTGGGCGAGGGCACCCACGGCACCTCGGAATTTTATCGCGCCAGAGCCGCGATCACCCGGCGGCTGATTGACCGGCACGGCTTTCGGATTTTGGCGATTGAGGGAGACTGGCCTGATGTTGCTGAATTTGACCGGTTTGTCCGCAATCGCGGCAGTTGGGGCCAGCAGCCCAGCTTCATGAACTTTCCAAGGTGGATGTGGCGCAACGAGGAATTTTCAGCCCTGATCCACGACCTGAGGCGATGGAATCTGGAACGGGACGCCGCTGACCGCGCGGAGATCCGGGGGTTAGATGTCTACAGTCTCACCCAGTCTCAGGCGCAAGTGGTGCGCTATCTGGATCAGGTTGATCCCGCCGCCGCCGCCGTCGCGCGGCATCGTTATGGCTGTCTGCGGGCCTATTTTGACGA
>JBEGOG010000083.1:0-8353 GCA_041182125.1 Pseudomonadota bacterium | reverse complement strand
GGGCTGGCAAAGCTGGTCGAGCAACCGAACGGGATCGTGCTGATTACGGGTCCAACCGGTTCGGGTAAGACCACCACGATCTACCGACTGCTGAGCGGTCTCAATGATGGTCAGCGCAAGATCGTCACGGTCGAAGATCCTGTCGAATTTGACCTGCCCGGCGTGGTTCAGGTCCATGTCCGCGCCGACATTGGCCTGACCTTTGCCGCAGGGCTGCGCTCGATCCTGCGTCAGGACCCGGACGTGATCATGGTCGGCGAAATCCGCGACTCCGAGACCGCGCGGATCGCGGTTCAGGCGGCCCTGACCGGCCACATGGTGATCTCCACCGTCCACACCAACTCCGCGATCGCCGCCCTTCCCCGCCTGATTGATCTGGGCGGGGAAAACTATCTTCTGGCCGATGTCTTGCGCGGGGTTGTGGGCCAAAGGCTGGTGCGGCGGCTGTGCAAGGCCTGCTCCAAACCCGCCAAGGCCAGCGACTGGCGCGCAATCGTTCCGGCCAATCTCTATCAAGCCGTGCAGGATTGCGGCGCGGACTTTCGCCATCCCGTCGGCTGCGCGCGCTGTAACCAGACCGGCTATTCGGGCCGGGTCGGCATCTATGAGATCTTGCACTTCACGCCCGACATTGCCGCAGCCATGCGCGAGGGCGCGTCCGAGATGCAGATCGCCAAGATCGCAACCGCCACCGGCTATCGCTCCATGTTCGAAGACGGCATGCTCAAGGCCGCTAGAGGCGAGACCAGCCTGACCGAAATTCAGCGGGTCATCGCCATCCCTGAATCGGAGATGGATGATGATCCGGTCCGATCTGATGTGCCCTTGAGCGTCGAATGAGCAATATTGACAGTCCTGAGCGCCTCTATCAGTTCACCGCTATCAACGGCGCGGGCGCGAAGATTGCTGACCGTATTCGCGCCAAGGATCAGAGCGCCGCGATCAAGGCCCTGTCTGCCAAGGGCCTGACCCCCATCAAGCTGGAAGAGCGCGCCGAAAAGGCCGCTGAGGGCAAGCGCGGGGCCCTGTCCTTCACGGATCGGGTCACGGTCCTGCGCCAGATGGCCCTGATGATGGATGCGGGTGTGGGCCTGCTGGAATCGCTTGATACGGTTGCCATCGGCATTACCAGCCGCGAGGCCAAGGCCCAGTTCACCAAGCTTTCCACGGCCCTCAAGCGCGGCGCGACCTTTGCCGAAGCGATGGAGACCGAGACCCCGATCTTTCCCTTCTATGTCTATTCGATGATCCGGGTGGGCGAGGCCACAGGCCAGCTCAATGAGGTCTTACGCGACGCGGCCAATCAGATGGCCAATGAGGATCGGCTAAGGCGCGATCTGGCCAATGCCATGACCTATCCGGCCTTTCTGGGCGGCGTGGGCCTGGCCGCAGTGCTGTTCATCTTCACCCAGGTTGTGCCGCGCTTTTCGGTCATGATTGGCGATAAGCGCGACAAGCTGCCGATGATTTCACGCTGGGTGATTGAGACCGGAGAACTGGCCAGCAACCATGTGCTGCTCTTGCTGGCCCTGATTGGCGCAGTGACCAGCGGCGCGGTCTTTGCCTTCCTCAATCCCGCCGTTCGCAAATCGGCCTATCGGATGGCGCACAATATCCCGTTGGTCGGTGACCTGTTGAAATATCGCGAGATCACGACCTGGGCGCGGCTGACCGGCTTTGCCCTGCGCAACGGGGTCGGCCTCTTGGAAGCGTCCAATCTGGGTCGCAAGGCCACGCCCGAGGGCGGCTTCCAACTGGCGCTGGAACAGTTTGAGCGCGACCTCAAGGCCGGTGTGGCCGTCGATGAATCGCTGGGACGACACACGACCCTGACCTCGATGGACCTTAGCCTACTGCGTGCTGGTCAGAAGTCCGGCAGCCTCGGCAAGATGTTCGACTTCCTCGCTGACGGCTATGACGACAAGCTGTCCGATATGATGAAGCGCCTCACCGCCCTGATCGAGCCGCTGGCCATCGGTGTGATCTCTGTGCTCGTCGGCGTCGTGGCCCTGTCCTTGGTCCTTGCCCTGTCCAGCGTCTATGACACCGTCCTTTAAGGTCATCGGCCTTGCGGTCGGCCTCAGCCTGATCATGGCGGTCATTACCGTATGGGTGCCGAGGCGACTGCTCCGCGAGATTGGCCTTACGCCGCTGTCGCGCCGGGTTCAGATCCTCTTGAGCGGCGCGGTTGTCGCCGCCAGCCTTGTCAGCGCTTTCATCTTACCTGGCGCATTGGGCGCAGGGTCTGTGGCCAATATCTTGCTGGCCGGGGCCTTGGTCGGGATTGTCTATTATGATGGCCGCTATCAGATCATTCCCGATGTCTTGACCGCCGCCGTCGCGATCAGCGCGGGCCTAACCCTTTGGCAAGATCAGCAGTGGCTGGCGCATCTTTTCGGCGCGCTGCTATGTGGCGGCCTGATGGCGCTGGTGGCGTGGGTTTGGAAAAGGACCAAGGGGCTTGATGGTCTCGGCTTTGGCGACGTTAAGTTGATGGCGGCCTTGGGCCTGCTGCTTGGGCCGGAGCGCGGCATGTGGGTCCTGTCCAGTGCCGCCTTGGCCGGAGCCGTCTGGGGCCTTGCCTTGCAGCGCCTGCGTGGCCGGAATCAAGCGGCCACAGATGAGCCGATTAAGATCCCGCTTGGCCTGTTCTTAGCCTTGGCGGGCGGCGTCTTTGTCTGGGGAGGTCTGGCATGAACCGATCTCGCGCCGGTTTCAGCATGGTCGAGGCGGTCGTTGCCTTGGCCATCGCCTCGGTCGGCCTGACCGCGATCCTCGCCCTGCAGCAACAGTTAGCCGCCAATCAGATCAAGCATGAGCGGACCTTGAACCGGCTTTCCTTACGCCAATCGGCCTTAAGTGTGGTCACCGCCTTGAACCCTGAGGCCCAGCCCAACGGCGAGACCAGCCTGTCCAACACGGTGATGATGAGTTGGACCAGCGTGCCCTTTACGCCCGTGCGGCGCAGCATCGGCATGCCCACGGGTGACGGGCAATTCAATGTGCGGCTCTATCACGTCACGGTCACCCTAAAGGATCGCCGCCGCAATATTGACGACCAGTTTACGGTCGATCGCTTGGGCTGGCAGTCGCTGGTGTCGGAAGAGTCGGACTTTTAGGCACAGGCCGCACGACCCGGCCCTTTCCGGCGACCGGCAACACCGCTTGGGGGAGCCCAAGACCCAGATTGAGGCCGGTCCGAAGGCCGGTGAGGGTGTAGGAGCTTCCTCCGCCGACCCTAAAGGCCCTATTCATCTCGCCGGACATCTGAGCGGAAAGCTCATCCATATCATTGCTGTCACGAATGATGAACGGCGTCACCAGCATGACCAGTTCGGTCTTATTGCCATCAACGACATCTTGCCGGAAGGCGGCACCAGCAAAGGGCAGGTCCTTCAGGAACGGGATACCGCTATTGGACTTGCTATAGTTATTGTCGATCAGGCCGCCCAGAACCGAGGTCGAACCCTCCATGATCGACAGCTTGGTCTCGAGGCTGCGATTGAGGATTGGCGGGCTGGCAATGGCCGCGCTGCCGCCTGAGCCGACCTTGGATAGTTCCTGTTTGATTTCCAAATCGACACGGTTGCCACCATAGACCACCGGCTTGATGGTCAAGATCACGCCGGTCTGACGATATTGCACCGACTGCAGAACGCTGGTCGCGCCATTGTTCTGGACGTTGGACGCCGCCTGAGAGGTGATGATCGGAACGTCTGTGCCGACCTGAATATGGCCCTCTTCGCCGCTCTTGGTCACAAGACGCGGGCGCGAGATGATGTTGACCTTATTGTTCGAGGCAAAGGCATTAAAGGCCGCGCGAAGGTCGGTGGACCCGGTAAAATTCAGCGACAGACCCGCACTGCCGATGCCTAGGCCACCCCTCGTGCCCCCTGAGACGGACCCATTGATGTTGCCGCCAGAGCGATTGAAGAACCATTCCAGACCCACCTTGGTGGCGTCGGTCAGGGTAACTTCGGCGACGGTCACTTCGATCATGACCTGAGGCGGCGCAGTGTCGAGCTTCTCGAGCAGGCTTCGGAGTTGCGCAAACTGGGCCGCCGTGCCGGTGAACATGATCCGGTTGCCGATGGGATCGACCATGATTGAGCCGCCTGCGGCAGACCCGGACATACCGCCCATTGATCCACGGTCGCCAGAACTGGCCGGTGCCGTTCCCGCAACACCCGATGATCCAGAGGCAGACTCGCGGCTTCCGCCACCATTGCCCATGACCAAAGCGCCGAGATCTTTGGCGCTGGCATTTTTGACGTCATAGACGAAGCTGGCCTTTTGATCGCCAAAGGCATTGGCTTGGTCCAGCTCGCTGGCCCAGAACTTGACCCGTTTCATGACTTCGGGATCGCTGACGAAGATCAGGACCTGATTGGTCGCTGGCATGGACAGGATCAGGGCCGCGCGCGACACCATGGGCGTGCGCGAGACCTTGTAGCCCTCCGCCGTTAGCGAATCTTCCAACGCCTTGGCATAGGAGTCTGCGCCCCAGAAAATCGGCTCGAGACGCACCACCTGGGCCCCCTCGAACATGGGCTTGTCCAGCTGTTGCAGGAAACTGACAACACTTTGCACGTCGCGGGCTGCGCCGCTGATGGCCAGCGAGTTGGTCAGGCCCTCCATACGGATACTGACCGCGCGGCTGGGCGGGTAAAGGTCGGTCAATAGACCTTGGACAGCATTGGCCTCTAAGGTCTGGAGTTGGAAGAACTGCACCACGGTGCGTGAGCCTTCGGGCGTGTCATTGGCCGAGCGACTGCGCAAAATAGCGGCTGCACCCGAGGCTGGGGTCTTGTCATCCAAGACCGACAGGGTGCCATTGCGCACATAGAGCCGAAGCCCATAATCCCGCAACGCGGTCTGCAGCAGCAGTAGGAATTGGCGCTGTGACATCTGAGGGCCACTGCGCAGGGTGATCACGTCCTGACGATCTGCAACCCCAGGCCCCAAGGCGTAGGGTACCTTTAGAAGCTGGCCAAAGGCCGCATCGAGAAACTGGGGCAAGGCTTGCGGCGGCAGGGTCGCGTCGATGGTCGCGTCAACGGGAAACAGGCTGGCGATCTGTTCCGCCGAGGCCTCAGGCTCACTGGGCTTTATGCCGCTATCGCTAGATTTGGGAATGTCGATCAGGGTCGAAGCATTGACGATTGGACGCTCCGAAGCGGCCTGCACACTATCGGTCGATGTCACATCCTGCACCGAAAGGGCGGGCGTTGTACCGGTTCTCAGCTTGGGGAACGCGGCGCAGCCGGACAGCACGAGGCAAAGGCCTATTGCGGTTGAACCTGTGGCCCAATAGCGGGTGCGGGTCTTCATTCTCTAATTCCCCAGAGGGCTTTGCTGAACGCGCGTAAATAACGAGATGGACCTTGTCTCCTTGCCGCGCCGAAGCACAACCTTTTGACGATCAAACCCATCCACTTTCCAACCGTCTTTAAACTCAGAGCCGACGCCAAGCCATCTCATGCGTCCGCCGCCATCATCTATCAGAAGCTTAAGCCCCTGTCCGGCATCGGCAACAGCGGCCAGATCTTGCCGAAACAGGATCGCCACATCTGGTGGAGGCGGCGGTGGAGGCGGCGGCGGCGGCGGGGGCACAAACGGCGGCGGATTAAGTCCGACAAAGTAGCTAGCAATCTGAGTCAGATTGACCGGTGGCGTTGGGGCAATGGCCTCTGCCTGTGGGCGCGGTGCACGCTGGGCGCCGATCGGGATAGGGGGCGTGCTGATAAGACCCAGCCCGAAGGCGGTCAGACCCGCCGAAGCGATCAGGACGATGAGGCTACGGTTGATCATTGGCCGGGCGTCCCGATAATCACCGGCACATCAAAGCCCAGACGCAGCCGATTAGACTGTTCCTTATTGATGGAAATGCTGCTGATAATGATCTTCTGTTTGGCGCTAGCGATGGTGGTCAAGAGCTTGGTGAAGGTCGGCCAGCTAAAGTTTCCATTGAGCTGAATATGGATGACGGTCATCAGGCCCACCGTATCGGTCACATCACCCACGGACACATCGACGCCGGTGACCCCGGCATTAACGGCCAACTCCGTCACCTGCTGAACCAACAAGACCTTCGCCACGGGAACCGAGCGAACGGTCCGAAGACCCTTGGCAACAGCCTCACGACGCCCCTTGAGCGACGCCGCAACATTTCCGACACCGGACTGACTGCGCGCCTTCGCGTCCTGCAGCGCGGCCTGAGTTTCGAACTGACGGTCCTGCATGGCTCTGGCCAGGTCATAGCTCTTGATGGGGGCTAGCAAGAGCAGCACCAATCCCAGGCCGACAACCAATATCCTCTCACGCGCCGTCCATCCCGCGTAGGCTGTGGAGATGGCGCTCCATATGGATTGAAAGGGCATGTCGTTACGGACCAACAAAAGAGTGAACAACCGAACAGCAAACAACCTGCGCATGACGGGTTCACCGTTGAGATAGGTATTTCAATGATTTGAGCGTTTTTATCTACGCTTAGTTACCTTTCTCTGAACAGACATGATGGCTCATTTATGACCCGTTCCAAAAATCCTGCCGCCCGAGTCGCTGGCTATAGCCTGCTTGAGATCCTCATTGTTCTGGCCATTATTGGGATGATTGTGGCCTTGGTCGGGCCGCGTCTGTTTTCCCAGCTCGACAAGTCCAAGATCACGGCCGCGCGGGTTCAGATGAAATCTTTGAAGTCTGCGGTCATGACCATGCGGCTCGACATCGACCGGTTCCCGACTGGCGAAGAGGGCCTGAAGCTGCTGGAAAAGGCTCCAGCCGAGGTTGAGGGCTGGGGCGGCCCCTATCTGGATGGGGAACTGCCCAAGGACCCTTGGGGCCGCGACTATGTCTATGCGCCGCCAGCAACCAGCAATGACAGCCCAACCCTCAGCACCCTCGGCGCAGATGGTAAGCCGGGCGGTGAAGGCAATAATGCCGATATCGTTGTCTAGGCCGGGCTAAGGGCCTGACCGGTTTCGATGGATAGGCCATGACCCAAGCCCCGCTTCAAAGCGCTAAGGCCGGATATTCCTTGCTCGAGATGATGATCGTTCTGGCGATCATCAGCCTGTCGGTCGTGATGGTCATGCCGCGCATGGGGGCAGCGCTCGATCAGGTGGTGGTCCATACCCTACAGTTTGAGATGCAGCGTCAGGTCTCGACCCTGCGCCGCCGGGCCTATCTGGAACAGACCGATCTTTGGCTGACTGAGCAGGCCCTGCCCGCCGCGCAAACACCCGACGAGGTCGCAACCCCAGAGCCAGTTGGTCCGCAAAAACAGTGGGTGGACATCACCTTACCCAAGACCTGGAAGGCTGCCTATGCGAGCCCTATTCAGTTCAAGTCCAGCGGTCAGTGTACGGTCAGTGATATTGAGGTCTCGAGCCTCGGCAAACGCTCGATCCGGCTGTCTCTGAACGAAGACTGCCAGCTGATCCGGACCTACTCGCCCCGCCCTGCGGCCTGAATGGTCATGGTGAAGACGACCCGGCGACGGGCCTTGTCAAAGACCGGCGTGACCTGAGCGAAATCTTTCGATTTTTCAAGCTCTTCGGTCAGGATATCGACCCCAGCGCTGGCCTCTTCGGGCAGGGAGAAGGACACTTGTTTTCCGTCCGATTCGAAGTCGGTCAGCTTATATTTGAACGGCAAGATGACCTTCTGGGCCTTCTGCATCAGCTCGGCCGGAGAGGTTCTGACAAAGAACCGTTCGGACTGAACCACGGCGTTCAGCTCGCGCTTTAGGCTGGCCTTAGCGCCCGGATCATCACGGGCCTGCAGGGCCTCGATCTGGGCTTCAGCCTTGCGGATCTGCAGGTCTAGACGCAGGGCTTGGCCGAGGAAATAGCCGGTAAAGGCAACCAGACAGACGGCGGCGGCGGCGAGGCCCAGACGGCCGCTGACCTCCCAGATCTGGCCACTGACCAAGGATTTCAGATAGCGATTATCGGGTGCGCGAACGACGCTGGACAGGGGCGGCAGGGACTGCAGGTCATCCTGATCTGGAAACTCGCGCAGGAAATCTTGCCACGCCGCATCGCTATAGGGCGACAGGGTCCATTGGGTGCCGACCAAAAAGCCATCGCGCCAATATTGCGCTTCAAAGCCCGCGCCTGAACGTAAGAGCCGCGCGCCCTGCCCCGGCTGCTGGACCAGCGGCTCTGGCAGGATCGTCACCGTCTCGTGCAGGCCAGCCGTCGCCAGCGCCTCACCCGTCCAAGCGCTATCCCACCACCAGATGCCGAACTGGTCGCCCTTGCGGCAGATCTGCTGGCCGGACTGGGCGAAGGGGGCGTTGGCAGAGGCGAACAGCCGCGCAGCCGCCAGAGCCGCACTGCCGCTCACCCCC
>JBEGOG010000082.1:0-6574 GCA_041182125.1 Pseudomonadota bacterium | reverse complement strand
GATGGCAATGCCTTCCTTGTTGGTGTCGATCACGAACATGATGTCGGGGATACCGCCCATGTCCTTGATGCCGCCGAGGGACAGTTCCAGCTTTTCGCGTTCGCGGGTCAGCTGCAGCAGTTCCTTCTTGGTACGGCCCGAATCTGCGCCGTCCAGAACGCCTTCCAGTTCACGCAGACGCGCGATCGAACCAGAAATGGTGCGCCAGTTGGTCAAGGTGCCACCGAGCCAGCGGTGGTTCACATAGTACTGAGCGCAACGCTTGGCGGCCGTGGCCACGGGATCAGAGGCCTGACGCTTGGTACCAACGAACAGGACGCGGCCACCGCTTGCGGCGACTTCACGAACCTTGATCAGGGCCTGGTGCAACAGAGGAATGCTCTGCGACAGGTCAATGATGTGGATGTTAGCGCGCGAGCCGAAGATGTAACGTTCCATCTTCGGGTTCCAGCGGTGGGTCTGGTGACCGAAATGCGTGCCCGCTTCGAGCAATTGACGCATGGAGAATTCGGGTAGTGCCATTTCAAAATTTCCTTCTTCCGGTTTGCCTCCGCAGACCAACGCCCCTGTTTAACCAAGAGCCCGGAACGGTAACCAACGGGGATAGACCCGAACGCTGCCGAACGTCTGCGTGTGAGATGGGGGTGTGACTAGAGCCAAGCCATAGGAAATGCAAGGCATTTAACGCACGAGACGCCGTTCTAGACGTCTTCGAGGAACGAAACCCCCGGTGCAGTCTTCAAGGCCCCTCTGAGCGAGGCATCCAGACTATAGCGACCGGGCAGCCGCATCTCGACCTCACGTCCGCCATCAATGGCACTGACCAGACTGATCTCGCCGCCGCGGGCATTAACGGCCCCCTCAAGGCGGCGCTTGAGCACGTCAATTTCTGTCGAGCGCGGTGAGAGGTGAATACGCAGATTGGCGACGACATTCTCCATCGCCTTATCGATCGGCTCGGCATCATCACCAAAGAAGCGCACCTCGCCGTCGCGCCCCTTGGCCCGGACCTTGAGCAGGATCGAGGCACCCGGCTCCAAGACCTCTCGGCAGCGGCGCAGGGCTTCGGGCGGGAACAGGACCTCATATTCACCCGTCGGATCGGACAGGGAAATGAAGGCGAACTTCTCACCCGATTGCGACGCGCGCTCTTGGCGGCGGCGCACGACACCGGCCATGCGGAAGGCCTCAGCCCCCTGCTCTGCTGCGACGATGGCATCGGCCAACAAGGTCACCCGGCGACGGCGCAGGACCGTGACCATGTCCTCCAGCGGGTGGCCGCTGAGATAGAAGCCCACGGCGGACAGTTCTTCATCCAACTGGTCCGGCCCGGTCCAGGGATCGACCCGCGAAAGTCTTGGGCGCGCGGCGTCACTGTCACCGCCAAACAGGCTGGCTTGAGAGGAGGCCCGCTCGGCCGCCACGCTCTGGGCATAGGCCATGAGGGCATCAATATTGGCGAGAATCTGCGCGCGATTGGGATGGATCCGGTCAAAGGCCCCTGCCCGTGCCAGATTTTCCAGAGCCCGCTTATTGACCTGACGCGGATCAATCCGCTCGACAAAATCGAACAGGTCGCGGAACGGCCCGCCCGCCTCGCGCGTGGCCACCAGATTGTCCATCGCCGCCTGACCGACATTGCGCACGGCCCCGAGGGCATAGATCACCTCGCCGTTCTCGACCTCGAAATCGGCCCCAGAGCGGTTGACGTCCGGCGGACAGACCTTGACCCCCATCCGCTTGGCGTCCTGATAGAAGACGGCCAGCTTGTCGGTGTTGGAGATATCGAGGCTCATCGAAGCCGCTAAGAACTCAACCGGCGCATTGGCCTTCAGCCAGCCGGTCTGATAGGCGATGATGGCATAGGCCGCCGCGTGGCTTTTGTTGAAGCCATAACCGGCAAACTTGGCGACCAGTTCGAAGATGCTGTCGGACTGATGTTCGGGCACGCCGAGCTGGGTTGCGCCAGAGACGAAACGGGCCTTTTGCTGGTCCATCTCCTCCTTTTTCTTCTTGCCCATGGCCCGACGCAGCAGGTCGGCCTCGCCCAGCGAATAGCCCGCCAGGATCTGGGCGATCTGCATCACCTGTTCCTGATAGACGATGACGCCGTAGGTCTCTTTCAGCACCGGCTCCAAGGTCGGGTGCAGCATGTCGGCGGCCTTGCGCTCGAACTTGCAGTCGACATAGGTGTCGATATTGTCCATCGGACCGGGACGATAGAGCGAGATCAAGGCGGTGATCTCTTCGATCGAGCTGGGCCGCATCTTGCGCAGGGTGTCGCGCATGCCCTGACTTTCGAGCTGGAACACACCGATGGTCTGGCCGGAGGCCATCAGGTCATAGCTGGCCTTGTCGTCCAGCGGCAGGGTCGACAGATCAATCCCCGCCCCGCGCGTCCTCATATGTTTCACGGCCCGGTCAAGGACGGTCAGGGTCTTTAGGCCCAGAAAGTCGAACTTCACCAGTCCGGCGCTCTCGACCCATTTCATGTTGAACTGGGTGGCGGGCAGCTCGGAGCGCGGATCCTGATAGAGCGGGGTCAGCTCGATGAGCGGCCGGTCGCCGATGACGATGCCTGCGGCGTGGGTGGAGGCGTTGCGGAACAGCCCCTCCAGCTTCAGCGCCGTTTCCAACAGCCGCGCGACGCTCTCGTCATCCTTCTTGGCCTGCTTCAAGCGCGGCTCGATCTCGATGGCCTGGGCCAAGGTGGTCGGACTGGCCGGATTGTTCGGGATCATCTTGGCCAGACGGTCGACCATGCCCAAAGGCAGTTGCATCACCCGCCCGACATCGCGCAGCACGGCGCGGGCCTGAAGGGTGCCGAAGGTGATGATCTGGGCCACGCGCCCGACGCCGTACTTGTCCTGCACGTAGGAGATCACTTCCTCGCGGCGGTCCTGACAAAAATCGATATCGAAGTCGGGCATCGAGACCCGCTCTGGGTTCAAGAACCGCTCAAACAGCAGACCGAACCTGAGAGGGTCGAGATCGGTGATGGTTAGGGCCCAGGCCACCAGCGAGCCCGCACCCGAACCGCGTCCCGGCCCCACCGGAATGCCATGCGCCTTGGCCCACTTGATAAAGTCCGACACGATCAAGAAATAGCCCGGAAAGCCCATCTTGATGATGACGGCAATTTCACGCTCGAGCCGGTCCCAATAGTCCTGTTCTGGCGCAGCCATCTGATGGACGGCAAAGCGAGCGCGCAGACCTTCACGGGCCTGATGGGCCATCTCGTCGGGCTCTGATCGGCCGCCAACGGTCGGAAAGCTCGGCAAGATCGGGTCGTGCTTGTTGACCATGAAGGCGCAGCGCTTGGCGATATCGATGGTGTTGTCGCAGGCCTCAGGCAGATCCGCGAATAGCTGGCGCATCTCAGCGACCGACTTAAAGCCATGTTCCGGCGTGACCCGGCGGCGCTCCTCTTGGCCAACAAAACTGCCGTCCGAAATACAGAGCAGCGCGTCATGGGCGCTATAGAGATCGCGCCCGACAAAATAGACATCGTTGGTGGCGACCAAAGGCACATCATGGTCATAGGCATAGGCCACCAGATGGGGCTCAGCGGCGGCCTCGTGCGCCGTGCCGTGGCGCTGCAACTCGATATAGAACCGGTCGCCAAAGACAGATTTCATGGTGTCGAGCGCCGCGACAGCCTCGGCCTTGCGCCCCACAGCAAAGAGCGGATCAACCGGCCCATCAGGCCCGCCGGACAAGAGGATCAGGCCTTCATTATGGGCAACGATCTTGTCCCAAGGCACCGAAGGCTCGGCCTCACCGCCGCCGTCGAGATAGGCCGACGAGGACAGGGCCGACAGGTTCAAATAGCCCTGCTCATTTTGCGCAAGCAGAACCACAGTCGGCACCCGTGCCCAGCGCTCGGGCTGGCCCTCTCCGATGCCGTAGACCGCTAGGGCCACACCGATAATGGGCTGAACCCCGGCCTCTTTGGTGGCCACGGAATATTCAAGCGCGCCGAACAGATTGGTCCGGTCGGTCAGGGCAGCGGCGGGCATACCGGCCTTAGCCGCTAGCTCACCAATGGCATCGGCCTTGATGGCACCCTCCAGCAAGGAATAGGCCGAGCGGACACGAAGATGGACAAAGCCCTGCTCCCCAACATCCGCCATGCTCAACCCCTTTTGCCATCAGCGCATCATCATCGACTCACCCGACCAGTTGCGCAACCGAGCACACCATCCAAACGAACCCCGTAACAGATGCAAGCGACAGCGTGTCTCGCGCCAACTGGATCATGACTTATCTCCCAGATTTGTTCCTTATATGTTCTGTATTCTTGCTTTGTTCTCATTGCAAGGGGTGTTATGAAAAATCTCGGAGTCGAACAAATCTTGAAGCGTACGCTCAACTGACGTACACAGAAGGTGAACTTGAAGGGTGCACCATGACCGCGATAAAGTTGCCCGCAGGCGAGACCAACTCCGCGCGGATGAATTTCAGGACCAAGCCGCAGATTAAAGCCACGATCCAGCGCGCAGCGATCTTGGCGGGCATCCACGACTCCACCTTCACCATCAATGCCGCCTATCAGTCCGCCCTCGCCACCATCGCAGCCCATGAGCGGACCCCCTTGGCACCGGTGGATCATGAGGCCTTCTTTGCGGCCCTCGAACAGCCCGCCGCCCCGACAGATCGGCTCAAAGAGGCCCTCGCCCACTATATTGAAACCGTGACCTCTGCCTGATGAGCGGGTCACCGAATGCCCGTAACCGGATCGTAGCCTTTGATCCCGCGGTCCATGACCGAGCCGCCTTTTCCTGCGGGGTCAATCAGGTCGATAACTATTTCAAGACTACGGCAAACAAGCTCGCCAAGGCGGGCCATGTCCGCGTCTTTGTGATGGTCGATCCCCAAGATCAGGTGATGGGCTTCTATGCCATCAATGCCCATGCCGTCGACTATCAGGACCTTCCGCCTTCCTTTGCCCGAAACCGCCCGGGCCATGGACAGATACCGGCAGCCTTCATTGCCATGATCGGACGTGATCGCCGATTTGCGAAGACGGGATGCGGCGGGGACCTTTTAATCGACGCCTTGAGGCGGATAGGATCGACCGCAAAGCAGCTTGGATTGTCGGTCGTCCTGCTGGATGTCCTTGACTGCGGCGATCCCCAGCGCACGGCAAGGCGCTTGGCACTCTATCGAGACTATGGGTTCATCCCCTTACCGTCCAATCCCATGCGCCTGTTCATTTCGATTGGAACCATCGCGGCGTTGTTTGGATAGGACGATCAGGCTTAGGTCCCCACCTTCTCCAACCGCCCGTCCTTCAAGGTGAACACCCGGTCCATGTGGCGGGCGAGGTCCATATTGTGGGTGGCGATGAGGGCGGCGACGCCGGTGTCTCGGGCGAGGGCGAATAGGTTGGTGATGACGGCGCTGGAGGTGGCGGGGTCGAGGTTACCGGTGGGCTCGTCGGCCAGCAGGATGCGGGGACGATTGGCCAGGGCCCGGGCGATGGCGACGCGCTGCTGCTCGCCGCCGGACAGTTGGGCCGGCTGGTGGTTCAGGCGCTCGGCAAGACCCAAATGGGACAGGAGATCACCGGCCCTCTGGCGGGCCTCGGGCTGGCGCGCGCCCGCGATCATCTGCGGCAACGCGACATTGTCCCTCGCGCTAAACTCGGCCAGCAGGTGGTGGAACTGATAGACAAAGCCGATCTGGTTGAGGCGCACTTGGGTGCGAGCCTTCTCACTCATGCCGGTGCAGTCCTGCCCGCCGATCAGCACCTGCCCCGCCGTAGGCCGCTCCAACAGGCCAGCCGCGTGCAGAAGCGATGACTTGCCAGACCCCGACGGCCCGATCAGGCCGACCAGCTCGCCCGGATGCAGATCAAGATCGATGCCCTTGAGCACTTCAAGCTGCCGGTCGCCCGAGCGATAGGTGCGCACAATGCCGCGAAGGCTGAGGACGGGGGCGGCATCACTCATAGCGCAGCCCCTCAACCGGATCGAGCCGCGAGGCCCGCCAAGCCGGTGGCAAGGTCGCCAGAACCGACATCAGCAGGGCCCAGAAGGTCACAGTGACCACCTCAGCCCAATCAATCTTGGCCGGAATATGGGCGAGGAAATAGACATCGGCGCTGAACACGGTTGCGCCGCTCACCCACTCCACAAACTGCTGGATCTCGGCAATGAAGGTGCAAAACAGCACCCCGACGACCAGACCGGCCAGCGTGCCTGCCGCGCCGATGCTAGCCCCGGCCATGAAGAAGATGCGCAAGATCGCCCCCTGCCCGGCCCCCATGGTCCGCAGGATGGCAATGTCGCGGCCCTTGTTCTTCACCAACATGACCAGTCCCGAGATAATGTTCATGGCCGCGATGGCCACGATCAACATCAGGATCAGCCGCATGACATTGCGCTCGACCTGCAGGGCGTTGAAGAAGCTCTGGTTGCGGTCGCGCCAGTCGGTGACGAGGGCGAAGGATCCAGCCTCACGCGCGACCTGCGGCTTGATGTCGGGCAGTTGATCAACATCGGCCAACTTGACCTCGATCACGTCGACCCCGTTGTCGCGGCCAAAAAACAGCTGCGACTGCGACAGGGGC
>JBEGOG010000081.1:0-6605 GCA_041182125.1 Pseudomonadota bacterium | reverse complement strand
ACTCGAACTTCCACGGGTTGCCCCACAGCGACCTCAACGCTGCGCGTCTACCAATTCCGCCACGACCGCATAGCAGTGAGCGGCGGGGGTTACCAAACCAAGACGCATCTGTGAAGGGCTGATTGTACGAAAGGCGAAAAGACTGTGCGTAAATCCTCAAGAACGGCTGACTCAGCCCGCCCCACCCGCCAAAAAGTCATAAAGATCCGCTGCACGCGTAATGCTGATCGCGATCTTATCATCGTTGACCTGAATCTCACCGCGAGCGACCGGGTGATTGTTGGCCAAGATCCAGACCTCGTCGGTGGCCTTGGCATCCAGAGGAATCACGGCACCGCGGCCCATGCGCAGAAGTTGCTGCATGGGCAAGATCGAGCGGCCGAGGACCACCGAGATCTCAACATTGACGGAATTAACCTGACTCACGCCTAAACCCCTAAAAAGCCGTTCGATGCGAATCAACCGATGAATCAGCTATCGCAGCATCTCACTAGGCTCCACATTGCGACGACATACTTGACCGGAAGTTAAAGTTCAGGAGATCAGCCCCCTTGTCGTCATCTGTTTCGCCATATTCGACCTTTTTGCGATCAGATCAGATCCCGACCCAATGGGCCGTGTCCACCGGGCTCGTCGATTACCCAGCAGCCGTCTGCGCGATGGAAGCCCGCGCGGCGCAGATTGCCGAGGGAAAGGCCAGCGAGATGGTTTGGCTTCTCGAACACCCGCCCCTCTACACAGCAGGTATATCGGCCAAGGGCAGCGACCTTCTGGCACCCGGCCGGTTCCCAGTCTTCGACAGCGCACGCGGTGGGCAATATACCTACCATGGCCCTGGCCAGCGTGTGGCCTATGTCATGCTGGACCTGCGCGAGCGCGGTAGGGATGTTCACGCCTTTGTGGCGGCACTGGAGGCCTGGGTGATCAGCGCCCTGTCACAGTTCAATGTGGACGGACAGATCAAGCCCGGACGCGTGGGCGTCTGGGTTGATCGCAAGGTGCCGGGCGTTCCGACTCGCGAAGACAAGATCGCCGCCATCGGCGTCAAACTGCGCCGTTGGGTCTCGTTTCACGGCATTAGCTTGAATGTCGAGCCGGATCTCAGCCATTTTGACGGCATCGTGCCCTGCGGCATCCGCGAGCACGGCGTGACAAGCTTGGTCGATCTTGGCTTACCCGTGACCATGGACGAGGCCGACGCCGCCCTGCGCTGTGGCTTTGAAGCGGTTTTTGGGTCGACCCTTGAGGCTCCGCCGCCCCTCTAGCGACTAGACCGCTGTCGCATCCGTAACGGGATGGATGGGGTTAGGACCAAAGCGATTGCCGCCCTCTTCGCCCGGCATGACGGCGAGCTCAATCGTGGCCCAAAAGACCAGCACGCCGAACAGAAAGTCGAAGAAACTGGATGGCGAGGGCAAGATAGCGATAATCCCGATCAGGATCGCCGCTGCCCACCAGCCAGACCGTCCACGATCATGCAACCGCTTCGACAGGATACAGGCCGCCGCAAACAGGATCGTTGGGTAGACAAACCATCCTGTCAGCAGGTGAAGTGCTGTGCCCGCAACGGACTCGTACAGGGCGGTGATTGCGATCAGCCCGGCTCCAGCAATCAAGAACGGCATGCGCGCGATGCGCCCCGTTGATGACATCAGAAGTTCTACCCAGTCGGTCTGACCGCTCATCTTAAGTCCTGAATCCTCACTCGACAGATCGCAAGCGGTGCCAACTTAGAGCCGAAGGCGCGCGAGGGAAAGCCCTGCCTAAAGGGCCTTATTGATCGCCGTCAGCAAAACCTTATCCGAGGGCTTAACCATCGAGCCAAAGCCCGCAATCGGCTGGCCATCACGACCGATCAGGATCTTGTGGAAATTCCACTTGGGCTCAGCCTGTGAGCCCAGCTTGGCCTTGGTCCATTTATAGAACGGATGGGCCCTATCGCCCTTGACCACAGCCTTGGCGGCCATGGGGAAGTCGATATTGAAATTCACGGTGCAGAACTTCTTGATCTCCGCATTGGAGCCCGGCTCTTGGCCACCAAAATCATTGGACGGTACGCCAAGCACGACAAAACCCTTGGCCTTGTAGTCCGTATAGAGCTTTTCTAGGCCGTCATATTGGACGGTGAACCCGCACTGCGAGGCGGTATTGACGACAAGAACCACCTTGCCTCGGAACTGCTCCATAGAGAGGTTGCCACCTTCTAGGTCCGTGAAGTTAAAGCCATAGGCGACGGCAGGCAGGGGCTGGGCCGCGCCGGCCTGATCGGTTGGGGCGGCGAAAGCCACGGTGGCGACGAAGGCTGAAAGGGCAATGGATCGCAGCATCAGTGATCTCCTTTGATGTCCAATTGAGTTAGTGCGGGCAAGCCAAGGTCAAGCCCCAGCAGCCATTTCCACCGCCAAGGCTAGGTCCAGCGCCAGCGCCGCCTCAGCCCCCGTTACGGGCGGACGCGGGGCCTCCCCCTTCACAGCGGCTAGAAAGCCCGCGACATTGGCTCCCAGAGGGTCCTTACCTTGCACCGTCTCGGTGAAGTCAGCATTGAGGGCAAAGGGTGTGGTGTTGCGAAAGGCTCGGGTCAGGAAGTCGATCTCGACCACGCCCGAGGGATAGACAATCCGCATGGTACGCTCGCGAGCCTCAGCGATGCGTGAGGTCTTGAAAGTCGCGCTCATCCCATTGGTAAAGGTAGCTTCGGCCTCGACCTCATCCAGATAGGGTCCCTGCTCCGTTCGGCCTTCCGCCTCAACCGCGATGGGCTCGCAGCGCGCGAGGCTGAGGGCCAGATCAATATCGTGGATCATCAGATCGAGCACGCAGGACACATCTGTCCCGCGGATATTCCAGATGCCCCGACGCACAGCCTCTAATGCCAGCGGTGTTTCAGGCACATCCATCAGACCCATAGCCTGAAAGACGATCCGTTCCTGATGGCCGCAGGCCAGAACCACGCCCTTCTTGGCCGCCATCGCGGTCATCTTCTCCGCCTCATCGAGATTGGCCGCCAAGGGCTTTTCGACATAGACGTGTTTGCCCGCCGTCAGGGCGGCAAGGGCTGCGGGGCCGTGGGTATCGGCAGGGGATGCCACCGTCACCACGTCCACAAGCTCCAGAAAGGCCGTCATGTCGGTGCAGGCTGCCGCCCCCAACTCCGCCGCCAAGGCCTGCCCACGCACCGCGTCAGGGTCATAGATAGCCGTTAGGGTCACGCCGGGAAGGCTGGCATATTTGCGCGCATGATAGCCGCCAAAGACACCGGCTCCGACCACGCCGGCGCGCAATTGCTGGGTCATGAGATTCGGTCCTTAAGCTACAATCCTAAGCCCCTATCTACACTGGGCTGGCGCTAAGGGCCAATGGATGTGCAACCTTACCGATGAGGCTGGAGCCGCTGCCCAATCCAAGCTAAACAGTTGTTTGAAACCCGCGCGGACCCCGCGCAGTTCGAATGGGAGAAACGCCATGACCACCCTCACCTCACGTGAAGTTCACCTGAAGTCCCGCCCCGTCGGCACGCCGACCGCCGACAACTTCACCCTTGCAACCGTTGAGGTGCCTGCACCGGGCGCTGGTGAGGTTCAGGTCAAGAACCTCTATATGACGGTTGACCCCTATATGCGCGGCCGCATGACCGACCGCCCCAGCTATGTTCCCCCGTTCCAGATCGGTGAAGTGCTGCAGGGCGGCGCGGTCGGCGAGGTGGTCGCCTCAGGCGATCCCAAGTTCCAGCCTGGCGACATTGTCTCGTCCATGTGGGGCTGGCGCGAGGCCTATGTGGCCCCCGCCTCGACCCTGCAGAAGATCGACACCCACGGCATGCCGCCGCAAGCCTTCCTCGGCGTTCTGGGCATGCCCGGCATGACCGCCTATGTCGGCCTTCTGAAGATCGCCGCCCTGAAGCCCGGCGACGTGGTGTTCGTTTCGGCTGCCGCTGGTGCCGTTGGCGCGCTGGTCTGTCAGATTGCCAAGATAAAGGGCTGTACGGTCATCGGCTCGGCCGGCGGCGACGAGAAGATCGCCTATCTTAAGGAAATCGGCTGCGACGCGACCATCGACTATAAGAAGGTCAAGGACCTAACGGCAGCCTTGATGGAAGCGGCCCCAAAGGGCATCGACGTCTATTTCGAAAATGTCGGCGGCGAGCATCTGGAAGCGGCCATCACGGCGGCCCGTCCCTTCGCCCGCTTCGCCCTCTGCGGCATGATCTCGCAATATAACGATACGGAAGCCTCCAAGGGTCCGTCCAACCTGATCCAGGCTGTCGGCAAGCGTCTGCGTCTGGAAGGCTTCATCGTCTCCGACCACCCAGAGCAACAGGCCCTGTTCGTCAAGGACATGGCCGAGTGGATCAGCTCGGGCCAACTGAAGTACCGCGAGACGGTGGATGTCGGCGTCGAAAATGCCGCTGCCGCCTTCGTCAAGCTGTTCAAGGGCGAGAACATCGGCAAGATGCTGGTGAAACTGTCCTAATCCAACGACCTGAGGCCCTCTCCCAGCGGGAGAGGGTTTCGGCTTGGGCCTAGATCAGGCCTTCGCCCTCATCTAAGCCAAGCATCAGGTTCAGGTTCTGGACGGCGGCGCCCGATGCCCCCTTACCCAGATTATCGAGCAGGGCCACAAGCCGCGCCTGACCTGCGGCTTCATTTCCAAAGACAAACAGTTTCAGACGGTTGGTGCCGTTCAAGCCCTCTGGATTAAGTGTCTTGATCGCGGCGGCTTCGGCCAATGACGCCACCTCAACGAAGCGCGAACCGGCATAGGCCAGCGACAGGACCTCATGCAGTTGCGAGACCTGCGGCAAGGTTGGCATGGCCCAAAGCTGCAGAGGCACCTCGACGATCATGCCTTGAGCATAGCGGCCAACAGAGGGGGCGAAGAGCGGCCGACCGGTCAGACCCGTATGAAGCTGCATCTCTGGCACATGTTTGTGCTCCAAGCCCGTGGCATAGATCCGATAGGGTTCAGAGCTATAGTTGTCCGAGGTCTCGTCCTCAAATTCAGCAATCATCGACTTGCCGCCGCCCGAATAGCCCGACACGGCGCTGACCGTCACCGGCCACTCGGCAGGCACAAGCCCCGCCTCAATCAAGGGGCGGACCAGAGCGATAAAGCCGGTTGGAAAACAGCCCGGATTAGACACCCGCTTAGAGCTCGCCACGGCTTGACGCTGAACAGCAGACATTTCAGGAAACCCATAGGTCCAGCCGGGGGCCGTCCGAAAGGCGGTCGACGCATCGATCACGCGCACCTGATCGTTCTCGATCATCGCAACGGCCTCACGCGAGGCCTCGTCGGGTAGACACAGGATCACCGCATCGACACTATTGATCATCTCAGCCCGCGCCGCGGCGTCCTTGCGACGATCCTCCGGCAGTGAGGCAACCACGAGGTCCGTCCGCGCGCCGAGGCGGTTGCGGATCTGAAGACCCGTCGTGCCAACCTCGCCGTCGATAAAAACCCGATGGGTCATGATCTCAGTCTCCTGTCCGGCATCAGCGGTCCTGAATTTGGACGCCACGCCTATCGCCTAAGAGCGCGGGCATAACGGAAATCCGGAACACCATAAACCGGCAATTGACGCTGCGCCTCAGTCTACCGGTGAAATGACGGACCAAACCGGTGCATTTTCTGCGCTCAACCACCCCATCGGTCAGAAAATGACAATAGACATATCTAAACCTTGCCCCGTAACGTAGGGCCAAGGTCAGAGGATGTATCATGACTGTGGACTTGGAAACGGCCGCTTTAGCGGCGCAAGCTCGCTATTGGGTTGCCTATGAAGCGCTCAACACAGCTGCGGCAAACCATGATGAGGAAAAGCTCAAGCTGGCGGCTGATGGGCTCGACGATGCGACCCACAAAGTGTTTATCACTCTTGCCCCCAGCCCAGCCCTACTGGCTGGCAAGGTCAAGATTGCAATGCAAGATATCGATAACCGAGCCGCCAAGGAATGGCTCGAGACCATCAGAGTTGATCTGGAATTTATGAGCCAAAAGACCTAGCGGCGGTCGTTCTTGTGGGCCTTTTGCCAAGCCTTGAACTCACGGGCCTCGCGGTCTTTTTTGCTCTCACCGGGAACGACCACCCGGCCCACAGCCCCGACGACCTTGGCTCCAGTCCCCACGACCGCGCCCGTCGCACCCATCGCAGCGCCCGCGGCGACACAGCCCTGTAGCGCGAGGCACATTGTTAAGATCATTAAACTATTCAGAGACTTCATAGCGGTCTTCCTGCACTGAGACCAAACCCTATGCCGCCAATCTTGGCTTTGACCAAGCCTTAATGCGCGCCATCAGCCGATGCGGGTGGCGCGGACCATGATCTGCCCCCGTGGATGGCCCCAGTCCCCGAACCATTCGATGGCCCAATCGCAGGTCGCCATGGCCAATATCCCGGCCTTTGGAAAGTGGAACGGATCGCGCGTGCTGTAGGTAACAATGCCGTCCGGGCGCTCAACCTGCTCACCCTCCCCTTCGAAGAAGGTCGCATAGATCACGCCGTCCCGCTTAAAGGTCCCAGCCAGCGCGGCTAAGCAGTCGGCGAAATAGTCCAGGCTGAGATGGCTAAAAAGAGACTGGGCGATACCAAAATCAAATTGCACACC
>JBEGOG010000080.1:0-6608 GCA_041182125.1 Pseudomonadota bacterium | reverse complement strand
CACCTGGCTCGAAGCCAACGCCCCCAAGAAGGTCGACACCAAGAAGATGTCGGAGCCTGAAATCTTGAAGCTGGCCAAGGCTTGGCAAGCGACCAAGGCCGCCGCCCGTTTCACCTGCATGACCTGGCCCGAGGCTCTGGGTGGCCGCGGCGCCACCCCGATCCAGAACGTCATCTATAATCAAGAAGAGTCCAAGTTCGACGTGCCGCGCGGCTTCTTCGACATCGGCCTTGGCATGTGCGTTCCCACCGTCATGGCCTTTGCCAATGACGAGACCAAGCAGCGCTTTGTGGCTCCGGCCGTGCGCGGCGAGGAAATCTGGTGCCAGCTCTTCTCCGAACCCTCTGCCGGTTCGGACGTTGCCGGTCTGCGCACCCGTGCGGTCAAGGACGGCGATGACTGGGTGATCAACGGCCAGAAGGTCTGGACCTCGGGCGCGCACTATTGCGACTTTGGTATCCTGCTCGTCCGTACCAACCCTGATGTGCCCAAGCACAAGGGTCTGACCATGTTCTGGATCGACATGAAGGCACCTGGCGTCGAAGTGCGTCCAATCCATCAGATGTCGGGCGGTTCCAACTTCAACGAGGTCTATTTCACCGACCTGCGCGTTAATGACAGCCAGCGCCTCGGCGCGGTGGGAGACGGCTGGAAGGTCGCTCTGGTCACCCTGATGAACGAGCGTCTCGCTGTGGGCGGTTCGACCGGCCCGAACTATGCCGAGATCATGGCTCTGGCCCGCAGCACCGTCACCGAAGACGGCAATGCGCTGGCCAACGACGCCTTCCGCGAAAAGCTGGCCGACTGGTATGTACAGGCTGAAGGTCTGAAGCTGACCCGCTTCCGCACCATGACCGCCCTGTCGCGTGGCCAGACGCCTGGACCCGAGAGCTCGATCGGCAAGATCATCTCGGCCAATCAGCTTCAGGACCTGTCCAACTCGGCGATCGAACTGGAAGATCAGTTCGGCATCATCACCGACACGGCCATTGCACCGATGGAAGCTGCCTTCCAACAAAGCCTGATGTGGGCCCCCGGCCTGCGTATCGCCGGTGGTACGGATGAAATCTTGAAAAACATCATCGCCGAACGGGTTCTTGGCCTGCCGGGCGATGTGCGCGTCGACAAGGACGTGGCCTTCAAAGACATGCCAACCGGACGATAAAGACGATCCCCGGCTCAGCCGGGGCGTCCCCTTTTGGGGATGGTCAAGGACCGCTGGCGCTTACCTTGAAGGTGGCGTCAGCGCCTTAGGCCGCTAGAGGCCCTCAGCCAACAGGGCGTTGCTCGCCGTCTCGATGCGGCTCTGCATCTCTTTCATAAACTCACCCCGGCGCAGACCGGCTGGGATCGGTTCGAGAAATTCGAAGACGACGGTGCCCGCATGTTTGGCAAGGCCCTTGGCTGGCCAATGGACGCCTGAATTGGTGGCGATCAGGGTGCAGGGCAGGTTGAGGTCGCGATAGAGCGCGGCCACACCGGGCTTATAGTCAGGCTCCGCCCCCGGAGCCTTGCGCGTGCCTTCGGGAAAAATGATCAACTGACGCTCATGGGTGAAGCGCTCTTGCGCGTCTGTCACCATCTTGCGCAGGGCCTTGGCTGCCGCGCCTCGGTCTATCCAGATCATGGTCGCCTTCATGGCATGCCAGCCGAATAGGGGGATGTAGGTCAGCTCCCGCTTCATGACGAAACAGACGTCTGGCAGCACGACAAAGGGCACGATCGTGTCGAGCATGCCCATATGCTTGCCCGCGATCAGGGCCGCGCCCGTGGGGACATGCTCTTTCCCGCGAATTTCGATCTTGATGCCGTTAATCCAACGCAGACCGAACAGCATGACATGGGCCCAGACCCTCAGGCACCGCGCCATATAGCGGCGGGGAAAGACCAGCAGCGGCAGGTAGGCTGTACCCAGCGAGGCCGTCCAGAAGAATAGCCAGACGGTAAACAAAAGGGACCGGATCAGGGTCAAGACGTTGCGCCTCCAGCGGCCTTATCGGGAACAGCGCGATCCTCTTCCTTCGGCCCAAGGCTGATGAAGGCTTCACGCGATAGGATGGCCAAGTATTTGTTATATTCCATGATCATCCGTTTGGCACTAGGGGCGGTGCGCCACCAGTGCTTGGCGGCCAAATCGTCAGTCTTGACCGCGTAGGGGGTCAGTTTGACGTCCGGCAGGGCGGCGTGCAGCTCTAACAGGCTTCTGGGCATGTGATAGTCCGAGGTGACGACAATCAGGCTCTGATAGTTTTTGGCCTTGACCCATGCCGCGGTCTCGGTGGCATTGCCCAGCGTGTCGGCCGCTTGAAACCCGAGATCGACACAGCAGTCATAGATCCGCCGGGTCGCCTTGGCCACACCGCGAATATCATCTCGGGTGGCGTCGCGATTGACCCCAGAGACCAGCATTCTTTGCGCCTTGCCCTCTTCCAACAACTTCATCGCCTCGCGGATTCGGTCCGTGGATATGCCGGTCAGGGCGACGATCCCATCGGCCCGCTCGGGCTCTGCAGCGGGCGTAAAGGCGTCAACTCGCGCGGAAAAGGCCAGAAGGCCCGTCGCCCAGATCAGAATTAGAATGAAAAACAGCGCTAAACTTCTCATGGCATGGCCTTGATTAGGCCAAGGGCCGTGACCCGTGCCGCAATGGCCGCGACCAGCCCGGCAATCAAGGGACTGGGCAGGGTCACAAGCAGGTCAAGCCAGCGGATGGGCAGCACCGGTATCAGCCCATAGCCGCCGCCGAGCAGCCTGATGGCTGCAGCCAACAGGGCAGCCGCTCCCCCGCCGAGCAGCCCGGCCAGAGCGGCCATGGCGGCAAAGCGGGCCTGAAACAGATTGGCGATAAAGCCGTCGGTCGCGCCGGTAAGATGCATGATCTCGACCACATCATGTCTGGCCGATAGGCCTGCCCGTGTTGCAAAGGCAATCACAGAGGCGGCGGCAAGGGCCATGAGGGCAAAGAGGCTGATCGCCGCGATCCTGGCGATCTGTCCAGCGTGGATAATGTCCTGCATCCAGAAACTATGGTCATCGACGGTCGCGTCGACGCCCGCCGCCCGTAAGGCACTGTCCAGGGTCATGGCGCTAGCCGGGGCTGTGGGGTCCAGTTCGACGGTGATCAGCCTGGGGACCGGTAAGTCTTGGATAATCCCATCCTTACCCAGCCAAGGCTCGAGCAGCGCTTCGGCCTTGGCGCGCTCGAGGACCAGTGCCTGCGCCACCCCTGGCGTTCCGGCCAAGGCCTCAGCGGCGCGGTTGGCGGCCATATCGGGGGACTCGCTGCCTTTGGTGCGGATGATGACGGTGGCCGAGCCTTGCAACTGATTGGCCCAGCCTTGCGCCGCACGGTCCGCACCCATCGCAAAGATCGCGGTCGCACAGGCCAAGAAGCACAGGACCGCGACCACAAAGACCAAGGCCCCGTCATGGGCCTCTTCTCGCGGTAGGAGGGCGGCGGGTTTCCAGCGCGCGGGATCGAAGGCCAGGCTCATGGCCCCTCATCCTCGAGGCTGTCTTCTTCGGATAGGGTCAAGGGGCGGCGATAGATGAATTCTGGCTCGCCGCTGGCCACCAGGCCGAGATCATCGGCATGATCGTCCGCAGCCCCGTCCATAAGGGGCGAGGTCAGGCGGCCGTTCTCAATATTGAAGGCGGGCATGCCGGAACTGGCGACCAGATCCAGATCATGGCTGGCGATCAGCACCGTCGTGCCGAGGCGGTTCAACTCGGTAAAGAGTTTGAGAATTCTCTGGCCCATCTCGTGATCAAGATTGCCGGTCGGCTCATCCGCCAAGATGATCTCTGGGCGGGCCACAACCGCTCGGGCAATGGCCAGCCTTTGCCGTTCACCGCCGGATAGGGTTTCAGGCATGGCGTGCATCTTGGTTCCCAAGCCGACCCACTGCAAGAGCTCAGCAATATCTGAACGATAGGTCGCAGGCTTCTGTCCGGCAAGGCGCATCGGCAGGGCGACATTGTCGAACACAGACATGTGCTCCAATAGATGCATCTCTTGAAATACGACCCCGATCCGGCGCCGCAAAAACGGCAGGTCCTTGCGTTTGGCCCGGCCAATATCCTGACCAAACAGCTCAATACGGCCCCGTGACGGGCGATGGGCCAGATAGATCAGCTTGAGTAAGGAGCTCTTTCCAGCCCCAGACGGACCGGTTAGGAAATGAAAGCTCCCGGCCTTTAGCTCGAAGCTCAAATCCTGTAGAGTTTCACTCGAACGACCATAGCGTAACCCTACGCCATCAAATCGAACGATGGTGTCAGTCTGATCTCTGTCGGCGAGTTCTATCAAGGGGCACGCCAGCGCTTCTGGACAGAGTGACGGAAATAGGCAACGTCGTTGGGTCGACCATTGGAGCTTCCGATTCGACTGCCATGATACTGACCTGTCCCGCCTGCGCCACCAGCTATTTCGTTGACGATGCTAAGATTGGCAACGAGGGACGGACTGTGCGTTGTGCATCCTGCGGTGAGCGTTGGTTGGCCACCTTGCCGCAAGAGGACGGCGCGCCTGCTCCAGTCATTACGGATGAGCAGCGGGCTGAAAGTGCAGCCGCCCGCCGGGCGCAGCGCTTAAAGGAAGCCCAAGAGGCCGCTCAAGCCGCCGTGTCTGCTGAAGATGGGCCCATCATCTTTGCGTCACAGGCGCGCAGTCGCAAAAAGACTGCCCCTCAGATTTCGCCCATGCTGATTACCGCGGGTATGGCGGCTGGGGTTGTCGCCCTTCTGGGCGCGGCGGTTGTCATGCGTGCCGATGTGGTGCGGATATGGCCCCAGTCGGCGAGTGCCTTTGCCCTTGTTGGCCTTGCTCCAAATCCTACGGGATTGGCTCTCGAAGGAATCAAGGCCGATCGCATCCTTAAGGACGGCAAAGCGGCTCTGTCCGTCACAGGTGCCATTCGCAATGTCTCCCATAACCCCCTGATTGCGCCACCGCTGCGTATTACCTTGAGCGATCCTGCCGGAAAGGCCTTGGCGGTTCAGATTGCCAAACCCGATGGGGTAACCATACCGGTTGGGGCGGTGCGCTATTTCGCGGTCTCGATCATCGATCCCCCGGCTCTAGCGCGCGACATGGATGTTGATTTCGTGCTCGACAAGCCCGTTCAAAAGGCCCCTGCAGCGCACAGCTCGGACGATAAGCCAGGGCCAGCAGCCTCTGAGCCACCCCACGGTGCGGCGAAGGACGTAAAGCCTCTACCTGCCGATTCTCCCTATGCGCTGCATGGGGCTGAGGGTACGGGCGGGGAGGCCCACCCAGCGCCTGCTAAGGCCGCTCCAGCCAAGGTGGCACCTGCCAAACCGGCCCCGGCACATGGGTCCGCTAAAGGTCATGACTGATAGGCCCGAACCGACGATGCTGCTGACGGCAGCAGACGTCGCGCGTCATGTAGCTGATCTGGCCAAACAGATTGCGCCGAGCATTACCGATGACACGGTGGTGGTTTGCCTGCTGACGGGTGGCATTTGGTTTGCGGCCGATATGACGCGGGCGCTCTCGGACCTCGGCCGAAATCCGCTTTTCGACGCCCTGTGGCTCTCATCCTATGGTGACGAGACCCGGTCCAGCGGCTCGGTGCGCGTGCAGGCAGGCCTGCAGCGCCCGATCACGGGTCGGCAGGTTCTTCTGCTCGATGATGTGTTCGATACGGGCCTATCCCTGTCCGAGGCTGTGCGGATCGTCAAGGAGGCTGGGGCCGCTGAGGTCCTGAGCGCGGTCTTTGCGCGCAAGCCCTGGCCAACGCCTCGGGCTGTGGAACCCGATTTTGTGGCGTGGGAAGCCCCAGCCCGGTTCCTGGTCGGCTATGGCATGGACGATGGCGGCCGCCTGCGCGGCCTTTCCGGCATAGCCGCGCTAGACGGCTAAGGGTTCAGCCAAGGGGCCATGGGTTCGCGGGCCAGCATCTCTTCATAGGTCGGGCGCGGACGGATGACCGCATAGTGGTCGCCCTTGACCAGAACCTCCGGCACCAGAGGCCGACTGTTATATTCACTCGACATGGCCGCGCCATAGGCTCCTGCCGACAGGAATGCCACCAGATCACCTGCCCCCAAGGGTGGCAAATCGCGGTCGCGGGTGAAGGTGTCCCCTGTCTCGCAGACGGGGCCAACCACGTCATAGGTCACAAGGCCAGCGTCCTTGGCCGGTTCCTTTAAGGGGCTGATGGCGTGATAGGCGTCATACATGGCCGGACGGATCAGATCATTCATCCCGGCATCAAGCACAAGGAACCGACGTCCTTCTGGCCGTTCGTGGACGTGAATCACTTCTGAGACCAGCACCCCGGCATTGGCCGCGATCATGCGTCCGGGCTCGAAGGCCAGTTGCACATTCAGGCCTTGGGTCACCTCGGCGACCATGGCGGCAAAGGCGTCCGGCGCGGGCGGTGTCGGCTGATTGAAATAGGGAACGCCCAGCCCGCCGCCGAGATCCAGCCGCTCAACCTTGTGTCCATGCTGGCGCAGATTTTCGACGAGGCCCCGCATCTTGGCAAAGGCCTCGCGCATGGGGGTCAGGTCGGTGATCTGACTGCCAATGTGACAGGCGACACCCGCCGCATGGATCGAGGGCAGGGACTCGGCCTTGGCAT
>JBEGOG010000079.1:0-7928 GCA_041182125.1 Pseudomonadota bacterium | reverse complement strand
GAACGGGTCGGGTCGCTCCCCGCGTGGCCTGTCCTTGGAGACGCAGCGGGCCCGCGCGCGCAAGGGGTACATCAATGCCTACGGCGCCGTTTCGGTCTCCGTGCCGGGGGCCGTGGATGCCTGGTGGGAACTTCATCAGCGCTATGGCCGCCTGCCGTGGGCCGATCTGTTCGAGCCCGCCATTGCCTTGGCCGAGCAAGGCCAGCCGGTCGCCCAGACCATCGCCTACTATCTCAAATCCAGCCATCGGCGTTTCACCATGCCCGATCAGGGCATTGAAGAGATCGAAAACTTCAAGCGGACCTATGCGGCAACCGGAGCCCCGCCCCGTGAGGGCGAGATTTTCCGCAATCCCGATCTGGCCAAGACCTATCGCAAGATCGCAGCGGGCGGGCGCGCAGCCTTCTATGAGGGCGAGATCGCCGATGGGATCGAGCGCTATTTCAAACGCATTGGCGGTTGGATGACCAAGCAGGATCTGGCCAGCCATCATGCGGAGTGGACCAAGCCTCTGGTGACCAACTATCACGGTACCGATGTCTATGGTCTGGCCCCCAACAGCCAGGGCCTGAGCACCCTACAGATGCTCAACATCCTCGAAAATTTTGACCTGCCCGGCATGGGCTTCCAGACCACGGCTAGCCTGCATCATCAGATCGAGGCCAAGCGTTTGGCCTTTGAAGACCGCGCCAAGTTCTTTGCCGACCCAGACTTTGGCAAGATCCCGCTCGAGTGGCTCAATTCCAAGGACTATGCCGCCCAGCGCGCCAAGCTGATCCGGCCCGATCGCATTCTCACGCCGGTCTATCCGGGCCAAGCCCCCAGCCATGGCGACACCACCTATTTCTGCACCGCCGATTCCGACGGCATGATGGTCTCGCTGATCCAATCCAACTATCGCGGGATGGGATCGGGGCTGGTGCCGGACAATATGGGCTTCATGTTCCAAGACCGGGGCGAGCTGTTCAATCTGAACGATGGCCACCCGAACCTCTATGCGCCGGGCAAGCGGCCGTTCCAGACCATCATTCCGGGCTTTGCCTGCAAGGACGGCGCGCCGCTTTTGGCCTTCGGGGTCATGGGCGGGGATATGCAGCCGCAAGGTCAGGCTCAGGTCATTATCAACATGACCGACCATGGACTGGATGTTCAGGCCGCCGGAGACAATCCGCGCTGGCATCACGAAGGCTCGAGCGAGCCGACCGGCGAGCCTCAGGACGGTGTCGGAACCCTGAGACTAGAATCAGGCGTTCCCCAAGCCACCCGTGAGGGTCTGGCCGCCTTAGGCTGGAAGTTTGGCCCATCAGACGGCGGATTTGGCGGCTATCAAGCCATCCAGCGGTTCGAGGGACGCTATGCGGCAGCCTCCGAAATGCGCAAGGACGGGTTGGCTCTGGCCTATTGAGCCTCGTCAGTGGGCTAATCGCCCATCGACAATGGCTGAGGGCTCGAACAGGAACAGGACCTCGGGGTCAGGGCTGGCGTGACGGTGCCCATGCTTTGGCGGTTTGATCACGTCCAACAGGTGCCGAATGACATTAAGGCGCGTGGCCTTCTTGTCATTCGCCCGGACACAGACCCAAGGGGCAAAGTCGGTGTGGGTACGGGTCAGCATCTCATTGCGAGCGTCTGAATAGTCCCGCCATTTGGCTTCGGCCACATCGTCCATGGCGCTGACCTTGAGACGCTTCAGCGGGTCGGTCCGGCGGCTTTTCAACCGCCTCGCCTGCTCGTCACGATCAATGTCCAGCCAGATCTTGATCAAGGTGATGTCCGCCTCAATCAACATCTGCTCGAACTTCGGGGCGTCATTGAGAAAGTCAGCCTGCTGCTGGCGCGTGGAAAAGCCCATCACGCGCTCAACGCCCGCCCGGTTGTACCAAGACCGGTTGAAGATCACGATTTCGCCCGCCGCAGGCAGGTGCTCGACATAGCGCTGAAACCACCAAAGGCTCTTGTCTCGATCCGACGGCTTGGGCAGCGCCACCACCCGGGTATTTCGCACCGCCAGATGTTCGACAATCCGCTTGATCGTGCCGTCCTTGCCCGAAGCATCCCGGCCCTCGAACAGGATGACGATCTTGCGGCCCTTGGCTATGGCCCAGACCTGCAGGGCCACCAGGTCAACCTGAAGGTCACGAAGGGCCGCATCATAGTCGTGCAGAGATTTCTTGTGATTGGCAGGCTTTGGCATAGGTCTGACCTCTCGGACGCTCCGCACAGGCTTTGCAACACCCGCAGCCTAGCCGCGACGCGCACAACGGTGCAAGATTAGACCCATGATACGCCTTTTTGTCCCCGATGATCTGTCCCTTGGCGTCGCAGTTGCGCCGAGCCCCGAGCAGGCGCGCTATTTGACGTCGGTCATGCGCCTTGGCCTCAATGATGAGGTGGCCCTGTTTAATGGCCGTGATGGGGAGTGGTTGGCCAAACTCAGCCTGATCACCAAGCGCGCGTGCCAGTTGACCATCGAGCGACAGCTTGCGAGCCAAACCGAAGGCCCAGACCTCGATCTGATCGTGGCGCTGGTCAAGCGCGGGCCTTTGGAGACCATCGTCGAAAAGGCGGTGGAGCTGGGCTGTCGGCGCATTCGTCTGGTCACCACGCGCCGCACCAATGCCGGGCACGTCAATGTTGAGCGGCTGCAAGCCATCGCGACTGAGGCCGCAGAGCAATGTGAACGGCTGGATGTGCCGCAGGTTCTCGCGCCTCAGCCGCTCGAAGCCCTTCTGAGCGGATGGGACACCCGCCGCCTGATGTTCTGCGACGAGGCGGGGGATGCCAAGCCGGTGCTGAGCGCCCTCGAGGGGCAAGGCGGTGGACCCTGGGCCGTGCTGATCGGCCCTGAAGGCGGCTTTGCGCCCGAAGAACGGGCTCGCCTTCGCGGCCTCGAGGCGGTGGTGCCGGTGACGCTCGGCCCCCGCATCCTTCGTGCTGACACCGCCGCCATCAGCGCCCTTAGCCTCTGGCAAGCCGCCTTGGGCGACTGGCGAGAGAGCGGGCTGTAAACAAGGCCGCCTTCGGCGCTTCGCGCCACTTCCCCCAGCGGGGGAAGATCTTGGTTCTTAAACCTTCCCCCTCTGGAGGAAGTACCCGCGCTGCGCGGGTAGGGGGACTGTCTTTAGAGGTTCCTGAACCGCGAGGACCCTGCCGCCATCAGGGCCAATGCCCAGTCTTCGGGGATCAGTTTGGCCAGAACGGCAATGGCCTTGTTCGGGGCACCCGTGACACAGATGGCGCGGTTCGCCTCCACGGCCTCGTAACCCTGTTCCGCCACCTCATCGGCCCCAAGCCAGAGCCAAGCCGGGGTTGAACGCGAAACCGTGTCGCGAGTATCGTTGACGTCGTGGAATTCGGAATAGGTGAAACCCGGGCACAGGGCGCTGACATGCACGCCGGTTCCGGCGGTTTCCAGATGCAGGCTCTGGGAAAACCGGACCATAAAGCTCTTGGTCGCGCCATAGAGGGTGTGGCCCGCCGATCCCGGGGTCAGACCCGCCAGCGAGGCCACATTAATCACCCGGCCAAAGCGGCGCTCAATCATGCCCGGCAGAACCTTGTGGGTCATGTCGCAGACCGCCACCAACAGCACCTGCAAAAAGTCCCTCTGATCTTCCCAGCGGGTCGACGCATAGGTTCCGGGTAGCCCATAGCCGGCATTGTTGACCAAGGCATCCACGACCCGCCCGTGGGATTCCAATTCGGCCAAGATCTGATCGGCTGCTTCGGGCTGAGCCAGATCGGCGGCGATGACATAGGTCTCCACCCCGAACCTTAGGCGAATCTCATCGGCGAGCGCCTCCAGACGGTCCGTTCGACGGGCTGTGAGGGCTACATCATATCCGGCCTTGGCAAAGGCACGGGCTATGGCAGCGCCGATCCCCGCAGAGGCACCGGTAATAAGACAAAGACGGCGGGACATGGATAGAGGTCCTTTTCGGCACCAAGACACAGGCCTGCACAGTGACTGCGCCGCCCCCGATGATCAAGCCGCTCGATAGAATGGTTTGGCGGACTCTAATCCTTGAGCAGGTCCGAAATCATAATGTGAGACAGGCGTTCCGCTGCGGCCTCGTCGGCCGCCGCGATGGCAGCGCCCACCGCCTTGGGAATTTTCTGACCTATGGGACAGCCCTTGGCTCCGGGCGGTGGCATGCCAAGATGGGCACAGCCATTCACCGCGCGCAGCACCTGATCAAGGCTAATCTTGTCCGCAGGCTTGAGCAGCCAAGCCCCACCGCTCGCTCCGGCCCGCGTCGCAATCAGGCCAGCCTTGGCCAGCATAGACGTGACCCGGCGCACCACGACCGGATTGGTCGGCATCGAAGCTGCAAGCGCTGCGCTCGATACGGCCGCTCCAGCGCAGAAGGCTTCCTTGTGGGCGAGATAGGCCAGAGCATGGGCAGCGACGGGGAATTTTTGACTATCGGACATGGCGGGATTTTCCTGACGGCGCAACATAGGCGCGTTGTCCGGGACACAACAGCAACGAATCTAACCTCGGCTTGATGCGAATCAAGCGTCAGGTCGATTGAACCTTGCCAAGAAAGGGTCTATCGCCCGATTCCAATGTTTGATTTCCGGAAGGCTCCCGCAAAAATGGGCCTTCCTTGGGGGTTCAATGGCTTCCGAAGCCTCAGGCGATATGACTGCATCACAAGAGCCATCGCCCGATAAGGCGAATGGGACCAGCGGCAATGGCCATGGCCCCCATGGGGAGGCCCAGCGCTTCTGGCCGATGGTTCTGGGCTCGATTGGTGTGGTGTTCGGCGATATCGGCACCAGCCCGCTCTATGCCATGCGCGAAGCCCTGCACCATTCGCGCAGCACCACCCAACTGGATCATGCCGTTTTCGGTGTTGTGTCCTTGATGTTGTGGGCCCTGTTCCTGGTTGTGACGGTCAAATATGTCATCTTCCTGATGCGGGCCGACAATAAGGGCGAAGGCGGCACCTTGGCCCTGATGGCCCTCGCCCAGAGATCCCTTGGCCAAAGATCAACCGCCGTATTTCTCCTCGGTGTGATCGGTGCGGCCCTGTTCTATGGCGACGGGATCATCACCCCCGCCATTTCGGTCTTGGGGGCCATGGAAGGCTTGAAGGACGCGCCAAATCTCGGCGCGACCCTTGCTCCCTATGTGCTACCCGCATCTGCCGGTATTTTGGTGGCGCTCTTTTTGGTTCAGGCCAAGGGCACCCAGAGCATGGCCAATCTGTTTGGCCCGATCACCTTGATCTGGTTCATTGTGCTGGCGGCCTTGGGTATGGTGCACATTGCCGATAACTGGTCGATCCTGCGCGCCTTTAGCCCCTATTACGGTATCCGCTTCTTGCTTGAGAACGGGTTCGTGGGGTTCGTGATTTTGGGCAGCGTGTTTCTGGCCGTCACCGGGGCCGAGGCCCTCTATGCCGATATGGGCCATTTCGGGAAGAAGCCGATCCGCACAGCTTGGCTGATCCTTGTCCTGCCATGTTTGGCCCTGAACTATCTGGGTCAAGGGGCTTTGGTCCTGTCCGATCCTGCAGCCCGCACCAATCCTTTCTGGGCAATGGTGCCTGAGTTTGCCTATTGGCCGGTTCTGGCTCTGGCGACAGCGGCGGCGGTCATTGCCAGCCAAGCGGTCATTACCGGTGCCTTTTCTATGACCCAGCAGGCCGTACAGCTGGGCCTGCTCCCTCGCATCGATATCAAGCGCACATCAGAGACCCAGTCGGGCCAAATCTATGTGCCTGCCGTCAATAGCCTGCTGTTGATTGGCGTCTTGCTGCTGCTCTTTGTGTTCCAGACCTCCAGCGCTCTGGCCTCGGCCTATGGCATTGCCGTCACCGGCTCGATGTTTGTCGACACCCTTCTGGCCTATGTGATTATGCGGCGGATGTGGAAATGGTCTCGGACCCAGTGTCTGATCCTGCTCGTGCCACTTGGCATTTTGGATGTGGTGTTCATCTCCTCGAACCTGTTGAAGATCCCCGACGGGGCTTGGCTGCCGCTGGTCTTGGGCGCGGGTCTGGTGACGGTCATGTGGACCTGGACGCGCGGATCGCAGATCCTCACCGACAAGACCCGCCGCGATAGTGTGCCCTTGAACGAGTTGATCGATATATTGACGGCCAGGGCCCCTCACCGCACGCCTGGCACGGCCATCTTCCTGACCTCAGACCCCGATGTCGCTCCTGTGGCCCTGATGCACAACATCAAGCACAACAAGGTCCTGCACGAGAAGAACGTGATCTTGACCGTGCGCACCACCGAAACGCCGCGCGTGCGTGAAGAGGACCGGGTGACGATCGAGAAGGTCAATGACGACTTCAAGAAGGTCTTCATCAACTATGGCTTCATGGAAAGCCCGAACGTACCCAAGGCCTTGGCCCTCTGTCGCAAGCTCGGCCTGAAGTTCGACATCATGGCCACCAGCTTCTTCCTTGGCCGTCGCTCGGTCGTGCCGTCGGCACAGTCGGGGATGCCGCTCTGGCAAGATAAGATCTTCATCTTCCTGATGCGCAATGCGGCCAATCCGACGGACTTCTTCAAGATTCCACCGGGCCGCGTGGTGGAGATGGGCGCTCAGGTGACTGTCTGATGGGGCGAGGCTGATGGACTGGCTAACCCTCATTGTCGATGGCCTGTGGATCGCCTCGCTGGCGATTATGAGCAGCGTCTCACGCCAGACCTTTGGCCGTATAGTGCCGTCGGCCGTCGGCCAAGGTACCGATGCAGTTCGGACGAGGCGGAGCCCCCACCTGGCGGGCCTCTCGTCTGATGGCCGTGACCTTGACCCCCATCATCGCCTGCGGTGTCTGGCTGGTCCTGTTGACCCTTGGACAAACCGCGCCCGAAGGGTCGTCCACCCGGATCATCATGCTGGGCACGCGCCTGTTCATCGCGCCTCTGCTTTGCTTGGCCCACCTTTGGCATATGCGTCAGGCCTTGAAGGTCTTGGCTGCCGAAGGCCAGCTTAGGTCTTGACCTTCGCGCCAAGGTGCCTTTGAACCCCAGCGCGCTTCAAATTCCATTTCTTAGGATCGCCCACCATGTCCGACGCCAAACGTTCCGTGAAAAAAGTCGTGCTCGCCTATAGTGGCGGTCTGGACACCTCGATCATTTTGAAATGGCTGCAGACCGAATATGGCGCAGAGGTTGTGACCTTCACCGCCGACCTTGGCCAGGGCGAAGAGATCGAACCGGCGCGGGCCAAGGCTCTGGCCGCTGGCGTCAAGCCTGAGAACATCTTCATCGAGGATGTGCGCGAAGAGTTCGTGCGTGACTATGTGTTCCCCATGTTCCGCGCCAATACGGTCTATGAGGGGCAATATCTGCTCGGCACCTCAATCGCCCGTCCGCTGATCGCCAAGAAGCAGATCGAGATCGCCCGCAAGGTCGGGGCCGACGCTGTCAGCCACGGCGCGACCGGCAAGGGCAATGATCAGGTCCGTTTTGAGCTGGGCTACTATGCTCTTGAGCCCGACATCCATGTCGTCGCCCCTTGGCGCGAGTGGGACTTCAAGTCCCGCGAAGCCCTGCTGGCCTTTGCCGAGGCCCATCAGATCCAGATCGCTAAGGACAAGCGCGGCGAGGCCCCGTTCAGCGTTGACGCCAACCTTCTGCACTCGTCGTCCGAGGGTAAGGTGCTGGAGGACCCAGCCATCGAGGCCCCTGAATTTGTCCATATGCGCACCATCGCGCCAGAAGATGCGCCCGATCAGCCGCACATCTTCACCATCGATTTCGAAAAGGGTGATCCGGTCGCCATTGATGGCGTGGCCATGTCGCCCGCGACCTTGCTGACCAAGCTCAACCAGCTTGGCCATGATAATGGCGTCGGACGGCTCGATCTGGTCGAGAACCGCTTTGTCGGCATGAAGTCGCGCGGCGTCTATGAAACCCCCGGCGGCACCATCCTTTTGGCCGCGCACCGGGGCATTGAGAGC